>NZ_JBEZJZ010000010.1:0-134397 GCF_040651455.1 Streptomyces sp. NPDC048483 | reverse complement strand
GCCGGCGGCCTCGCTGGCGGCGAGCTTGGCGGTGGAGGCCTTGGCGTGCAGCGTCTTGCGGTCGGTGCCCGGCTGGTCGGCCTCCCAGGCGACCTGGTGGGTGTAGGCACGGTTGACGGCGATGTCGACGGCGCAGTCGGCGAGCATGCCCTGGATGAGCTGGTACGAGGCGATCGGGGCGCCGAACTGCTCGCGCTCCACGGCCCAGTCACGGGCGAGTTGCAGGGCGCGCTCGGCCGCGCCGACGGTGCGTGCCGCGATCATCAGGCGTTCGTCGGTGAACCATTCCTTGGTCAGCTCGTAGCCGTTGCCGACGCCGCCGAGCACGTCCTCGTCGGCCACGAAGACGTCGGTGAAGGTGAACTCGGGATGCCCGTTGACCGCGGAGTGCATGAAGTGCGGGACCCGTGTCATCTCGACTCCGGGCGCGGCCTTGTCCACGAAGAACAGCGTGGGTTGCCGCTCGGGGCCGGCGTCCGCCTGCACCAGCAGGAAGTCGGCGATGTCGCCGCAGGTGACGAACCACTTCTCCCCGTTGAGCAGCCAGCCGCCGTCGGTGCGGGTGGCCGTGGAGGTGCCGGCGGACGGGTCCGAGCCCGCGCCCGGCTCGGTGACGGCGAACGCGTCGAACTTCTCGGCGCGGATCACGGGCAGCAGGTACTTCTCACGCTGCCGCTCGTCGCCCTGGGCCAGGACGTTGGCGGGCCGCCAGGGGATGTCCCAGAGGCAGTTGGTGACCTTGCCGAACTCCTCCTCGACGATGACCTGGTCGAGGAGGCTGAGGCCGGCACCGCCCCACTCGGCGGGCATGTTGATGGCGTAGACGCCGGCGTCCATCGCGGCCCGGGTCAGTTCGGTCACGAGCTGCTGCGGCAGCGGGCCGCCGGCCTGCTCGGACTGGTCCTCGTAACGCATCAGCAGTCGGGCGTACTCGGCGGCGCGGCGCTTGAGGTCGGCCTGCTCGGGGGTGTAGCGCATGTCCATGGGGGCCTCTTCGGTCGTGGGACGGCGAGCGGGGGGGTCAGGCGAGTACGGCGCGGGAGTCGAGGGCGAGGACCCCGTCGGGGCGTACGAGGAGGGGGTTGACCTCGATCTCGGCGATCTCCGGATGGGCGGCGGCGAACGCGGTGATCGTCTCGACGGCCGCCGCGGCCGCCGCGACATCGACAGGGGGTTTCCCGCGCACTCCGTCGAGCAGGGCGGCGGTGCGCAGTCCGCGCAGCAGTTGCAGGGCGCGGTCGGCGGGCACGGGGGCCAGGGTGAAGGCGACGTCGTGCAGCGCCTCGGCCAGCACGCCGCCGAGGCCCACCATGGCGACCGGACCGAACCGCGGGTCCCGGTTGACGCCGACGATCAGCTCGATGCCGTCGGTGAGGTCCGCCATGGCCTCCACGGAGTAGGAGGAGGCGCCGAGCCGGGCGTGCATCTCACGGAAGGCGGCGAGCAGTTCGTCGGGTCCGGCCAGGCCCAGTGCCACACCGCCCGCGTCGGACTTGTGCAGCAGGTGGAGGGCCTTGAGGACGTACGGTCCGGTGAACTCCTCGGCCGCGGCCAGCAGTTCGGGCTCGTCGTGGATCTCCCGGGCTGCGGGGAAGGCGAGTCCGGCCTCTTCGAGGGCCCGGCGGGTCTCCAGGTAGCCGCTCTCGCGCAGCGGTGGCGCGGGCCGGGGAAGGGGCGAGACGCCGGTGCGCGGAGCGCCGGGAGCCGTGGTGGCGAGGGCGCGCGCGGCGTCCTCGGTGGCGGTGAAGACCGGTATGCCGGCCGCCGCGAGCGTGCGGCAGCTGGGGGACTGGGGATACATCGACTGCACCACGAGCGGTTTCGTGGTGGCGCGGTGCCGGGCGGCGATCAGGCGCGCGGCCGCCTGTTCCCCGTCCGCGAGGACCGTCCCCCCTCCGCCGAGCCCCGCGTCGGCGGCCGCGTAGCCGCCGAAGTAGCCGGTCATCAGGACGGCGTCGACCTCCTCGGCCGCCAGCAGCGCGGCAACGGTCTCCGCGTACGAGCCGGGGTCCTGCTCGCCCATCCCGGCGAGGTCCACCGGGTTGGCGACGGCCGACTGTTCCCACAGGCCCGCCCGCAGGCGTTGCCGGGTCTGCTCCGGGAGTTCGGGCACGGTCAGTCCGGCCGCCTCGGCGGCGTCGGCGGCGACGACGCCGTGGCCGCCGCCGTCCGTGAGCACGGCGACCCGGCGGCCGGCCGCCCGGCGCGTGCCGCTCAACGCCGCCAGGGCGACGGTGAGTTCGCGGGGGGTGGCGACCAGTTCCACACCGGCGTCGCGGCACGCCGCGGTCACCACGTCGGCCGAGGTGGTCAGCGCCCCCGTGTGCGACTGGGCGCTGCGTGCGGAGGCGTCGCCGCGTCCTGCGGTGAGCAGCACCACGGGTTTGCCGGCGTCGGCGGCCGCCTCGGCGAAGGCACGTCCGTCGGCGAAGTCCTCCGCGTAGACCGCGATGGCGTGGGTGCCCTCGTGCCGGGCGCAGTCGGCGAGCAGGTCGACGAGGGTGACGTCGGCCTGGTTGCCGAGCGAGACGAAGCGGGAGAAGCCGAGGCCGTGCGGGCGGAAGCGGAGCTGGAGTTCGAGGGCGAGGTTGCCGCTCTGGCTGAGGAGCGCGACGCCGCCGGGTGTGAAGGTGTCGGAGGCGAGGAAGAGGTCCGTGGTGTTGTCGGCGATCCCCAGGCAGTTGGGCCCGACCATCACGGCACCCGCGGCGCGTACGCGTTCGGCGACGGCGTGCTGGCGGATCCGCCCCGCGTCGCCGGTCTCGGCGAAGCCGGCGGTGATCGCGACGATCGCCCGTGCCCCGCACCGCAGGGCCTCGTCGACGGCGTCCTCGAAGCCGACGGCGGGCACGGAGACCACCGCCAGGTCGACGGGCTCGCCGATCGCACTCAGGCTGGGGGCGACGGTACGGCCCAGCACGGTGCCGCCGCGACGGTTGACCAGGTGGACGGGGCGGCGGCCGTTCGCGCGGATGGCCTGCGCGGCGATGGCATGGCCGTACTTGGCCGGGTCGTCGCTGGCGCCGACGACGGCGACGGAGACGGGGTCGAAGAGGGCAGACAGGTCGCGTCCCATGTCACTTCACCAGCCGCAGGGCCGAGTTCGGGCAGGCGGCCACGGCTTCCGCGGCGGCATCCTCGCCGCCCTGCGGGACGTCGTTCCCGCGCACCTGCGCGTAGCCCCACTCGTCGAGGTCGATCAGTTCGGGCGCGGGTTCCTGGCAGAGGCCGTAGCCCTGGCAGCGGGTGGAGTCCAGCAGGAGTTTCATGGTGCGGTCCTTTCGGTGCGCCGGGTTCCAGCGGCTCGGCGAGGGGGTGTGGGAGGAGGCGCGGGGAGCGGGAAGCGGGACGGCTCGGTGCGGGAGGCACGGAAGATGCAGGTCAGGGCACCGCCACCGCGAATCGGCGTCCGTCGTCGGGGGCCGCGTCTGCGCATGCGGGGCAGGCGGCACCGCGATGGGCGTCGACCCGGTCAGGGAAGTGGGCGAGGAGGGTGGCGACGATGCGGGCGGCGGCATCGAGCAGGCCGCAGGCCCCGCGGCCGGGCAACTGCCGCGACCAGCGGCGCAGCTGGTCGGCCGTGTCGTCGCCCGCCGCGCCGTGTGCGACGGTGGCGAGCGTTCCGGCCAGCGCCCCGGTGCCGGAGACGCACACCCCGCACTGCCGGGCACTCTGCGCCGCCAGATAGGCCGCCGCTTCGGTGGCCGCGGCGACCGGACAGCCCTCCGGGTGCAGAAAGTGCAACGCCCCACAGCCGAGCGCTCCACCGGCCGCGTTCAGACGGTCGTGGTCGAGCGGAAGGTCCGCCCAGCCCGCGCCGTACAGGCCGCCGAACAGCCCGCCCAGCAGGACCCCTTCGGCCCTGCCGTGGCCGCCCAGGTCGGCGAGGACCTTCAGGTGCATACCGGCGGGCGCCTCGACCAGCACGGTGCCACCGGTCCCAGAACCCGAGAGAGTCACCAGATGCGTGCCGGCGACGACGGCCGCGACATCGGGACGCGTATGCATCACCGCGACGCGGGCCAGCGTCTCCACGTTGGCGACGAGAGTGGGGGCGCCGCCGACACCGCTTTCGAACGGGCGCGGCGGTTTCGCCCTGGGCAGGGCCGGGCCGCCGTCGATACGCCGGATGACCGCGGTCTCCTCCCCCGCTACGTAGGCGTGCTCCGCCCGTACGACGTCGATGCGCAGCTCCGGCGGACGCTCGGCGAGAGCCAGCAGGACGGCCTGCTCGGCGGCAGCATCGGAGACGTACACGTATCCGCGTTCGGTACCGGTCATGGCCGCGGCCAGCCTGAGGCCGTCCAGGACGACGTGCGGTCGGTGACGCAGCAGCCAGCGGTCCTTGACGGAACCCGGCTCACCCTCCTCTCCGTTGGCGACGACGACGGCCCGACCCGGTGCGTCGCGGACGGCGCGGAGCTTGACGGCGGCGGGGAAGCCGGCCCCGCCCCGGCCACGCAATCCCGCCCTGGCGATCCGGTCGAGCAGCGGGTCGGGCACCGGCAGCGGCGCGTAACCGCCTGCGGCGAGATAGTGGGAGAGGTCCTCGCGACCACCGGAGGGCGGGACGAGGAGGCCGTGCCGTCCTTCGGGCAGGAGGGAGAACACGCCGGTCATACGGTGCTCCTGGACTCGGAGTGGCCGATGGGGGCGGGGGCACAGCGAACTCTGAGGCGTGCCAACGCCCGTTCCAGGTCCCTCCGTTGCGTGGCCGTGCGTACGTAGCCGGCCCCGGGCAGGCCGATCAGCATGCGGTGGTGGTTGAGGACGACCTCGCCGGCCACCAGGGCCGGCCGCGGGTCGGCGGTCGCGGATCGCGCTGCGGCCTCGACGACGAGGGCGGTGACCTCGCCGAGGTAGCGCAGCCAGCCGCGTTGCGTACCGCGCAGCACCAGCCGCTCGACGCGGTGCCGCTCGGCGGCGACGAGGGCCGACGGCGGGCGGCCTTCCGCCGGGGCCCGCAGGGCGGCCACCGCAGCGGGCAGTTCCTGTTCGGGCTCGGGGGTGAGACCGAGCCATACCAGACTTCGGCGAGCGCTCATGCGTGCCTCCGGGGGCGCACCGTCTCCGGTTGCTCCGGAGACGGGGTGGCGCGGCAATGGCGTGGACGGGGATGCTCCGGCGCCATGACGAGAGGGGCGGGGAACTGTGCGGGGTGCCCGGCCGGGGCCGTGCACGGCGTGGACGGAGGGTGTCCGGATCGGTGCGCAGGGCCCGCCTGGGCCGACACCTGCCGGACCGGAGGCGTCCGGATCCGGACGCCCGGTGTGGTGCGGACGGTGTCCGCGGGCTCACGGAATGCGCCTGGGCGACCGTCTGCGGGCCCGGGCCATCCGCCTACCACGAGACTAACTAACCAATTAGTCAGTACACAAGCCTTGACTTGATTCCGCCCTGGGAGCAGTCTGACTAACCAATCAGTCAGCTGGCTCCCGGCAGGCCCGGAAGCCGCAGAAGGCGCACCTGCCGCCCGTTTCCGCGCACAGCCTCACCGCCCATCGCCGCCCTCGCGGCGCGGAGGAGGACTCCATGCACCCCTCGCCCACCCAGGCAGCCGCCCACTCCCCTGCTCCGCCGGGGCCGCCCCCCGAGCACCCCGGGGAAGCGCTGCCCGCGCGCTACTACACCGACCCGGCCCTCGCCGAGGCCGAGACGGAGCGCATCTTCGCCAAGTCCTGGCAGCTCGTCTGCCACGAATCCGACCTCCCCGGCCCCGGCGCACGACTGGCCGCCACCGTCGCCGGCCGGGAAGTCCTGGTGGTCCGTACCGAGGACGGCGGCCTCGCCGCCCACCTCAACGTCTGCCGGCACCGCGGTACCCGCCTGGTCACCGCCCCCGAGCCGTCGGGCAAGGCGATCCGCTGCCCGTACCACGGCTGGACCTACAAACTGGATGGACGGCTCGTCGGTGCCCCCGAGGCGCGCCGGATCCCCTGCCTGGACAAGCCCCGGCTCGGGCTGCACCCGGTCAAGGTGGAGTCCTTCCTCGGCTTTGTCTTCGTCAACCTCGACCTCGACGCCGTTCCGCTCGCCGAGAGCTGCGCCGGGCTCGCCGAGGCCGTCGGCCGCTACGCCGGGCCCGACCTGGTACCCGTCGGCAAGCACCGCATCCACGACCTGGCGGGCGGCGAGGAGCAGAACGCCAA
Source organism: Streptomyces sp. NPDC048483 (assembly GCF_040651455.1). NCBI lineage: Bacteria > Bacillati > Actinomycetota > Actinomycetes > Kitasatosporales > Streptomycetaceae > Streptomyces > Streptomyces sp. NPDC048483. Next base: position 128,248 of record NZ_JBEZJZ010000010.1, on the reverse strand, counting down.
CTGGAAGGTGATCGTCGACAACTATCTGGAGGGCTACCACGTCCCCGTGGCCCACCCCTCGCTCATGCGGCTGCTGGACTACCAGGCGTACACGGTGGACGTGCAGGAGAACTACGTTCTGTTCGAGTCCCCGCTGCGCGACAAGCCGTCCTCGAACTGGACCGAGCGGCTCTACCAGCGGCTGGCGACCCCGATGCCGGGGCTGACCGAGACCGACCGGCGGGTGTGGCGGTACGCCGTGATCTATCCCAACACGCTCATCGACTTCTACCCTGACCACGTGCTCGCCTGGACCGCCCTGCCCACCGCCCAGGACCGGGCGGCGATCCCCGGTGCCTTCTACACCCGGCACGGGGAGAGCGTCCGCACCAGGCTGGCCCGGCGGCTGAACATCCACATCGGCTGGGTCACCAACGACGAGGACGCCGAGCTGGTGGAGCGCGTACAGGCCGGCCTGAGTACGCCCGGTTTCGAGCCGGGTCCGCTCTCCGCCCGCGAGGCCGCGGTCGGCTGGTTCGCCCGCCGGGTCCGGGACGACCTGGCGGAGGACGCGCGGTGACGCCCTCCCGCGCGGCGGCCGCGCCGCACTCGCACGTCGTACGCCTTCCGTCGGGCTTACCCCGCACCCGCTGACGCACGCGCGCACCCTCCCCAGACCGGTCTTCACTACGGAGTCAGGGCCTCCGTGAGCCGACCAACCGGTCCGCCCTGGACTTGTGCCGTTCCTCGACGGAGAGGACGCTCCATGTCCCCCGAGGTACCCCCACCGACCCGCCGCGCCGTGCTGCGGGCAGGCGCCTACGGCCTGCTCGGCGCCGCGGCCGGTGGCTGCGGGTTCATGCCCGCGAAAACACCCGACGCCAAGGCCCTCGCCCCGGTCCGGCCGCGCGTCGACGGCGATCTCGTCTACTTCAACTGGGCCGACTACGTCGACCCGTCCGTGTTCAAGGGCTTCGAGAAGGAGTACGGCGTCAAGGTCATCCAGTCGAACTTCGACTCGATGGAAGGCATGGTCGCCAAGCTCAACGCTGGCAACCGCTACGACATCATCTTCCCCACGGCCAAGTGGGCCCAGCGCCTGGTCCGCGGCGGCCGGCTGCGCCGCATCGACCACTCCCAACTCACCCGAGCACACGACGTGTTCGGCACCTACACCTACTTCGCCGACCCCTGGTACGACCCCGACTCCGCGCATACCGTCCCCTTCACCGCGTACAAGACCGGCATCGGCTGGCGCCGCGACAGGATCGGCGAACTGACCGGATCCTGGAAGGACTTGTGGAGCGACAAGGTCAGGGGCAAGGTCTTCCTGCTGGACGACCGCGACGAGGTCCTCGGCATGGGCGCCCTCGAACTCGGCCTGGACGTCAGCACCGGAGACACCGGCGACCTCGACCGCATCACCTCCCTGCTGGGCACCCTGCGACCGCGACTGCGCGGCTTCTCCAGCGACAGCTACAACAACCTCCTCAACGGCAACGCGCTCATGACGCAGGCGTGGAGCGGCGACATGGCCGCCATGCTCAACCAGGCCAAGGACCCCTCCGTGTTCGGCTTCCAGGCCCCCAAGAAGGGCACGCCGATCAACTCCGACTGCTACGCCATCCCCTGGAACGCCCCCCACCCCGGCACCGCGATGCTGTTCATCGACTACATGCTGCGGCCGGAGAACGTGAAGAAGAACATCGAGTACATCGGCTACCCGATGCCGGTGTCGGGCTACGAGAAGGTCTACGCCGACGTGGTCAAGCCCTTCCCCGAGTGCCTCGTCACCCAGGACGACCTGAAGGCGGACCTCTTCTTCCGCAACGGCAGCCGCGCGGCGGAGGACGCCCGCGACACCGCCTGGACCCATGTGAAGGCGGGCTGATCCATGGCGCTGCTCCGTCACTCCTCGCGCACCCGCCGCCGGGGCCCGGACGCCAACGGCACCCGCATGTGGACCTGGCTGATGCTGCCGGGCACCCTGTGGATGACCGGCTTCCTGATCGCCTCGCTGGCACTGGTCACCGTCCTCTCGGTCGGCACCACCGACAGCCTCGGCAACCCGCGCTTCGGCTTCGACCTGTCCGGCATCCGTGCCCTCGCCGACCCCGCCTACACCGAGGTCCTGGCACGATCCCTCGGCTACGCCCTGCTGACCTGCGCGATCTGCCTGCTGATCGCCTACCCGGTGGCGTACACCATCGCCCTGCACGGCGGACGCTACAAGCACGCGCTGATCGCCGCGATCGTGGTGCCCTTCTTCGCCAACTACCTGGTGCGGATGTACGGCTGGTCGGTGGTGCTCTCCGACGACGGGCCCGTACTGCGCGCGCTGCGCGCGGTGGGCCTGGCCGGCGACGGCACGAAGATCCTCAACACCGGCATCGGTGTGGTCGCGGGGCTCGTCTACGGTTTCGTCGTCTTCATGATCATCCCGTTGTACGCGGCGCTGGAGCGGCTGGACGTCTCCCTCATCGAGGCCGGCCGCGACCTGTACGGCGGCCCGGTCCGCACGTTCCTCTTCGTCACCCTGCCCGAGACCCGGCAGGGCGCGGCGGCCGGACTCGTGCTGGTCTTCCTGCCCGCCATGGGTGACTTCGTCAGCGCACAGCTCATGGGAGGCCCGGACCAGATCATGATCGGAAACCTCATCCAGGACAAGTTCTTCCAGGGCCAGAACTGGCCGCTGGGCTCCTCGCTCACCATGCTGCTGATGCTGGTCCTGCTGATCGGGATGTTCGGCTATCTGCGACGCACCCGCAAGGACGAGGCGGAGGCCCGCCGATGACACTGATACGCGAGCCCTCCGCCACCAAACCGTTCCGTCCGGCCGCCCGGACCCGCGCACGGCGCGGGCGTAGCGACCGCAGGCCCCGGATCCTCATCGCCGCCACCGGGATCTTCTTCGCGCTGCTCTACCTGCCCATCGCCGTGGTGGCCCTGTTCTCCTTCAACGCCAAGAAGTCCCTGACCGTATTCGACGGGTTCAGCCTGCGCTGGTACCGCGCGTTCGTCCACGACGACCTCATCATCTCGTCGCTGGGCACCAGCCTGCGGATCTCCCTGGTGGCGATGGCCGGTTCGGTCGTCCTCGGGGTGGCGCTCGCGCTCGGCCTGGTCCGCAGCCGCACCCGGCTCGGCTCGATGGCCGGCCTGATCATGCTGGTGCCGCTGATCACGCCGGAGATCGTCACCGGCGTGGCGTCGATGCTGCTGTTCAAGGGCCTGGGCGTGACCCTGTCCACCGGCACGGTGATGCTCGCCGAGATCACCTTCTCGATCTCCTACGTCACGGTCGTCCTCCGGTCCCGGGTCGCCGCGCTGAACCCGGAGGTGGAGGAGGCCGCGATGGACCTCGGCGCCACCCGCTGGCAGGCGGTCCGCCTCGTGACCCTGCCGGCCCTGTTGCCCGCCGTGCTCGCCTCCGCCGTACTGATCTTCGCGCTCGTCTTCGACGACTTCGTCCTCGCCTACTTCACCACCGGCGTCGACCCCCAGCCGCTGTCGGTACGCATCTACTCGGCGATCCGCTTCGGCGTACAGCCCACCATCAACGCGGTCGGCACCCTGATGCTCGCGGGTTCCATCGCCCTGATCGCCCTGGCCCTGTTCATCCCGCGCCTCTTCGGCCGCCGCGGCGGCCTCGACATCCTCTCCGGAGAGTGACCCCATGGACGCGACCCCCGCAGTCCGGCTCGACGGCGTCTCCAAGCAGTTCGCGGACTCCTACGCCGTCCACCGCCTCGACCTCGACATCGAGGCCGGACACTTCTTCTCCCTGCTGGGCCCCTCCGGCTGCGGCAAGACCACCTCACTGCGCATGATCGGCGGGTTCAGCGACCCCACCGAGGGTTCGGTGCTGCTCGCCGGTGAGGACGTGACGGCGCTGCCGCCGAACAGGCGCAACGTCAACACCGTCTTCCAGAGTTACGCGCTCTTCGACCACCTGAGCGTCGCCGACAACGTGGCCTTCGGCCTCAAGCGCAAGGGCGTCGGCAAGGCCGAGATGCGGCTGCGCGTCGGCGAGATGCTGGAGCTGGTCCAGCTCGCCGGCCTCGCCGACCGCAAACCCCGTACGCTCTCCGGCGGCCAGCGCCAGCGCGTCGCCCTGGCTCGTGCGCTCGTCAACCGTCCCGCCGTCCTGCTCCTCGACGAGCCGCTGGCCGCCCTCGACCTGAAACTGCGCAAGCAGATGCAGGTGGAGCTGAAACAGATCCAGCGCGAGGTGGGCATCACCTTCGTCTTCGTCACCCACGACCAGGACGAGGCGCTGACCATGTCGGACCGGATCGCCGTGATGAACCAGGGGCGCATCGAGCAGTGCGGCACCCCCGAGGACATCTACGAACACCCCGCCAGCCGCTTCGTCGCCTCCTTCATGGGCACCTCGAACCTGATGACCGGCACCTACCGCGGCGGTGCGGTCGCCCTGGACCAGGGGCCCGCCCTGCCGGTCGGCTCCCGGTCCGGCATCGTCGACGGCACCGCCGTCAGCGTGTCCGTGCGCCCCGAGAAGATCTGGCTGTCCGACTTCGAACCGGGCATGTCGAAACTGCGCGGCGTCATCCGCGAAACCGTCTACAGCGGCCCGACCACGACCTACCTCATCGACCTCGCCCCCGGCGTCACGCTGTCCGTCCTCGAGCAGAACACGGCCCGCGCGCGCATGGAGGACCGCTGGAGCGGCGGCGAGACGGTGGAGTTCGGCTGGCTCCCCGAGCACTGCCTGGTCCTGGCCTGACGCCCGCACCCGAACCTGCCGTACCGACGAAAGCGAAGCTGATGCATCACGACGTGATCGTGCTCGGCGCCGGGCTGGCCGGGCTCGCCGCCGCCCGGGATCTGGCGGCCGCCGGCACCGATGTGCTCGTCCTGGAGGCCCGGGACCGCGTCGGCGGCCGGGTCGAGCAGACCCGGACGCCGGACGGCCGTACCGTCCAGCTGGGCGGCGAAGTGGTCGGCCACGGCCACACCTCCTACCTTCAACTCGCCAAGGAACTCGGCCTCGACCTGGTCCCCAGCTATGTCGAGGAACCCGGCTGCATCACCCGTGCCACGGCGGAGGGCCGCTCGGCCGGCGACCCTCCGCACTGGTTCGGCCCCGGCGACGCGGCCCTGCACGAGCATCTCGGCACGGAATTCACCGCTCTGGCCGCCGGCGTCGATCCCGACGACCCGTGGTCGCACCCGGAGGCGACCGCCCTGGACCGGCTGTCCGTGGCCGACTGGCTGCGCTCCCGTAACGCCACCCCCGCCGTGGTCCGCCTGTGGGACATCGGCCAACTCGCCCTGGCCGGCGGCTCCTACGAGCGGATCTCGCTGCTGGCGGCGCTGCGCAAGAGCGCGGCGGTCCCCGGCTCGGGCACGGGTGACTACGACTACGACGACTGGGAGGGGCTGCGGCTGGATGCGGGTTCGGCGACGCTCGCCGAGGTCATGGGCCGCGCGCTGGGCCCGCGCATCCGGCTCGGCTCCCCCGTCGCCGCCCTGGACATCCGCCCCGGCCGCTGCGCGGTGCGCCTGGTCACCGGCGAGGTCCTCACCGCCGGGGCCGTGGTGAGCGCCCTCCCCGTGGGCCCCCTGCGGGACGTCGCCGTCAGCGGTGTGAGCGAGGCCCGGCTCGCCTCCCTGCACCGGCAACGCCACGCGACGGCCGCGAAGTTCGCCGCCGTCTACGACCGTCCCTTCTGGCGCGCCGACGGTCTCAACGGCCTGTCCGAGTCCGAGGGGGTGCTGGGCAGCACCTGGCCGCAGAACGAGGGCATCCTCTCGGCGCTGATACCGCCCGAGCGGTACGGCGTCCTGCTCGGCACCCCGCCCCATCTGCGCACCCCCGAACTCCTCGCCGAGATGGCCGCAATGTTCGGCGACGAGGCACACCGGCCGGCCGCCTGCCATCTGCGGATGTGGGGCAGCGACCCGTGGACGCAGGGCTACGTCACCCAGTGGCCGCCGGGCGAGGTCACCGCGGTCGGCCCGCTGCACGGCACCCACGAACCACCGTTCTACGTCTGCGGCTCCGACCAGTGGGTCGCCGGATACATGGAAGGCGCCGTCCGCACCGGCCGCGCCGCCGCCGAGGAGGCACTGCGCCGTGGCTGACACCGAACGCCTCAGAACCGTCCTCAACCACATCGGCGGCAAGGAGGTACCGGCCGCCTCCGGCGCCACACTGTCGCTGGTCGACCCGGCCACCGGACTCCCGCACGGCACGGCCCCGCGCTCCGGCCCCGAGGACGTGGACGCGGCCTGCCGGGCGGCGCGGGACGCCTTTCCCGGCTGGTCGGACACGACTCCGGGGCAACGGCAGACCGCACTGCTGCGCATCGCCGACGCCCTGGAGTGGGAGGCGTACGCGCTGGCGAGCGCCGAGGTGGCCGACACCGGCAAGCCGCGCGCCCTGTTCCTGGCCGACGAACTGCCCGCGATCGCCGACGTACTGCGGTACTTCGCCGGAGCCGCCCGGAACCTGCCGGGCACCGCCGCCGCCGAGTACACGCCGGGCCGCACCTCCGTCCTGCGGCGCGAGCCGGTCGGCGTCTGCGCCCAGATCACCCCGTGGAACTACCCGCTGATGATGGCCGTGTGGAAGATCGCCCCCGCGCTCGCCGCCGGGAACACCGTCGTCCTCAAACCCTCCGACACCACGCCATCGTCGGTCGCGCTCCTCGCCCGGCTGGCCGCCGAGCACCTGCCGCCCGGCGTACTCAACGTCGTGTGCGGCGACCGCGACACCGGGCGCTCCCTGGTCGCCCACCCACATGTGCGGCTGGTGGCCGTCACCGGCAGCGTCCGCGCCGGACAGGAGATCGCCGCCGCGGCGGCCGCCGACCTCAAGCGGCTCCACCTCGAACTGGGCGGCAACGCACCGGTGCTGGTCCACGAGGACGCCGATCTCGACGACGCGGTCGAGCAGTTGTCGTCGCTCTCCTTCTACAACGCGGGACAGGACTGCACGGCCGCCTCCAGGATCCTGGTCCACCACCGGATCCACGACGCCTTCGTGGATGCCTTCGCCGACCGGGCCGCACGGCGGCTGCCCGGAGCACCCGACGACGCTCACGCCGACTTCGGCCCGCTCGCCAACGCCGCCCAACTCGACTCCGTACAGGGCATGTTGGGACGCCTGCCGGACCACGCCAAGGTCGTCACCGGTGGCGCGGCCCTCGCCCGTCCCGGCTACTTCCACCAGGCCACGGTGGTCGCGGGGGTGCGGCAGAAGGACGAGATCGTGCAGAGCGAGGTGTTCGGCCCGGTCGTCACCGTCCAGCCGTTCACCGACGAGTCCGAGGCTCTCCACATGGCGAACGACGTGCCCCAGGGGCTCGCCGCGAGCGTCTGGACCCGCGACCACGACCGCGCCATGCGCGCGAGTCGCGCGCTGCACACCGGCATCGTCTGGGTCAACACCCATGGCACGACGGTGTCGGAGATGCCGCACGGCGGCGTACGCCACTCCGGCTACGGCAGCGACCTCTCCCTCGCCGGCCTGCTCGACTACACACAGGTCAAGCACGTCATGCTGTGACGGGCCGCGGGGATCTGGTGGTCACATCGACGGCAACGGCTGCTCCGCCCAGATGGTTTTGCCGTTGCGCAGGTAGCGGGTGCCCCAGCGTTCGGTGAGTTGGGCGACCAGGAAGAGGCCGCGGCCGCCTTCGTCGGTTGTGGCGGCGTGGCGCAGATGGGGGGACGTGCTGCTGGTGTCGGAGACCTCACAGATGAGGTGGCGGTCCCGGATGATCCGGAGGGTGACCGGGCCGCTGCTGTAACGGTAGGCATTGGTGATCAGCTCACTGACGATCAGCTCGGTGGTGAAGGCCGCTTCCTCCAGCCCCCAGTCATTGAGCTGGGCCACCGCAAGCGTCCGGCCCTCGGCGGCCGCGGTCGGCTCGGCCGGCAGTTCCCAGGTGGCCACCTTGTGTGGGGCCAGGCAGCGGGTGCGGGCGGTGAGCAGGGCGATGTCATCGTCGGGGCGTTCGGGCAGCAGCGCGTCCTCCACCGCCTTGCAGATGTCTTCCAGGGAGCGGGCGGGATCGCTCAGTGCCCGGCGCAAAAGCGCCTGTCCCTCGTCGAGGTCCCGGCGCTGGACCGCCAGGAGCCCGTCGGTGTAGAGGGCGAGCAGGCTCCCCTCCGGCAGTTCCAGCTCGACGGCTTCGAACGGCAGCCCGCCGAGGCCGAGCGGCGGGCCGGCCGGCAGATCGGGGAAGACCACCCGTCCGTCCGGTGTCACCACCGCGGGCGGCGGGTGACCGGCGCGGGCGAGGGCGCAGCGCCGGGTGACCGGGTCGTAGACCGCGTACAGGCAGGTCGCGCCCACAACCTGCGGGGCACGTTCGTCGGTCGCCTCCTGCTCGGCCGCCAGCCGGTCCACGAGGTCGTCCAGGTGGGAGAGGACCTCGTCCGGGGGCAGGTCGAGGTTGGCGAGGGTGTGGACGGCGGTCCGCAGCCGGCCCATGGTGGCCGCCGCGTGGATGCCGTGGCCGACCACGTCGCCGACGACGAGGGCGACGCGCAGCCCGGAGAGCGGGATGACGTCGAACCAGTCGCCGCCGACGCCCGCGGCGACATCGGCCGGCAGATACCGGTGGGCGATCTCGACCGCCGGGTGCTCGGGCACCTCGCGCGGCAGAAGGCTGCGCTGGAGGGCGAGCGCGGCCTGGTGCTGCTGGGTGTAGCGGCGGGCGTTGTCGATGCAGACGGCGGCCCGTGCGGCGAACTCCTCGGCCAGCGTGAGGTCGTCCTCCTCGAACGGCTCGGGCCGCCGCCACCGCCACAGGCTCACCACGCCCAGTACGAGGCCGCGCGCGACCAGCGGCACGACGATGAGCGAGTGGACGCCCAGTTCCAGTACCCGCTCGGCCTTGTCCGGGTCAAGGGAGGACCAGCCGGGTGAGAACTCCAGGACGGGTTCGAGGACGGGGCGCCGCTCGGCGAGACATCTGGCCTGCGGGGCCTGCGGGGGGAAGTGCATCGTGTGGCCCACCGGATACATCACCGGGGGAGCCTCGAGTGAGATGCTCCGGACGGCCGTCCTGACCATGGGGGCCAACGGCTCCTTGCCCGGTTCCTCCCCACGGGTGACCGGTTGCAGCAGGTCGACGGAGGCACAGTCCGCGAGGTCGGGGACCGCCACCTCGGCCAGCTCGCGCGCCGTGCGCTCGACGTCGAGGGTGGTGCCGATACGGGCACCGGCCTCGTTGAGGAGCGCCAGTCTCTGGCGAGCCCGGTAGCGGTCGGTGACGTCCTCGACCATCTGGGTGACGCCGAGAATCCGGCCCGAGGAGTCCTGCATCCGGAAGGCCGACACGGAGACGACCAGCTCGCGGTGGGGGTCGTGCCGCAGATGGCAGGGCTGCTCGGTGAAGATCAGCGGCTCACCCGTTTCGAGCACCCGCCGCAGCGCCGCCTCCACCCGTTCCGCGTCCCGGCTGACGACGAAGTCGCCGGTGCGCAGCCCGGGGTAGTACTCGGCCGGGATGCCACCGAACCGCGCGACCGCCCGGTTCACCCGCAGCAGGCTCAGGTCGGGGGCGTGCACCGCAAGACCGATCGGGGACCGGCGGAACATCCCGTCCAGGACCGACCGGTCCGTCTCCCACTGGATCACCTGCTCCGCGGGCGCGCAGACAACCATCCATTCGATACCGCTGCCCGCCCGCGTCACCGCCCGGACCCGGCAGCCCAGCTCCACCCGTTTGCCGCCGCGGTCCCGTACGGGGATGACCCCGAACCAGCCCCCAGAGCTGAGGCAGGCCGCCACCGCGGCCATGACGACGTCTTCCTCGCTCGGGTCGAGCAGCACCTCGCGCGCCGCCCGCCCCAGCACTTCCTCGGGCGAGTAGCCGAGCAGTGCCTTGGCACACTCGCTCCAGCCGACGACCCGCCCTGCGTCGTCCAGCATCGCGGAGGCCGAGCGACGCACTGCGAACGGGTCGTCCGGTCCCTCGCTGAACGTCGTCACCGGTGTGTCCATCACCTACCACTCTCGTACCGTCCCAGTGGTACTGCGCGTCGGAGCCCGGAGCGCCGCTCGATCTGCTCCGACCCGGCGTCCGGCGCGACTGGAACCCAGTATCGGCCCGGTCAATGCACTCCGCGCGCTTCGCAGGGCATACGCGTGGGCTCACACCCGCAAACCCGCAGTCACGGCCGGGCGCCGGGCGGGGTGGCGCGGGCGAGCGAGAAAACGGGTGGCGCCGGGCCGGCCGCCGACGGAGGCGGGCACGCCGGTCGGAGGCCGGCCGGCGGCCGGTGCGAGCCCCTCACCTGCCTCGACGGCCCGTGGACACCGACGAACTCAGGCCCCCTGCTCCTGGTCATCGAGCGGCCAGCTGCGCTTCTCACACAGCCGCGAGACCCTACTGGCCAGGTCGGCCGGTACGGGCACCCCCATACGGCGAGCGGCGCCAAGGCGATGCCGGACGAGCCCCAGGGTCCAGTCCAGCTGCTCATCACTGCGCGCCGCGAATTCCTGGAGCGCCTCCGCCATCAGCTGCTGCCGGTCGATGTTCGCGACGTCCTCTGTCATGGGAACTGAACCTACCCAGGGCCCTGTGCCGTGGTACATCCACTGGACGCAGACGTTATTCGACCGCTATCAGCTGGACAGGCCCCGGCAACCTGGGCGGTAAGAGCGCGGCGGTGCGGGAGAGGAACGTCAAGCCAGGTCGTCAAGCTCAACGGCGCCATCGACGGGACGGTCCTGCGGCCCGCGTTCCGCCGCCCCGGTCGGCGCGGTTCTGGGGGTGGGGCATGTGCGGAAGAGCTCCGCGGCGAGCAGGACGAACCACGCTCCGACCGAGACCAGATGGATGCGCTGGGCGATCCCCTGCCCGCCCGGGTGGCCGAAGAAGGGGCCTACGGTCGCGATCGCCGCGGCCATGGAGGCCGGAAGCAGCCACGGGCCCCACCGGTGAACCAGCGGCCACGAGGGTGCGTGGCGGTGGGATGCGGCGATGAAGAGCGCCATGGACGCGAACAGGGCCAAGTGCACCGCTCCGCTGGTGGCCGCGTGCCAGAGGCTCACTGCTGTGCACCCGGGCTGCACCGAAGGCGCGCAGCGCATCGGCATCAGCACGTCGGTCACCGAGAAGAGCCCCATGGCGCCCACCGCGGTCCACCCGACGACTGCAAGGGGCTGAGAGAGGGCGCCACGGGCCAGGAAGGCGGCGCCGATCATCAGTATCGCGCAGGCCAGCTCGATGCACCTGAACAGGATCCGGTGGGGCTGGTCGGCGGCGAACAGTTCGCTGACGTAGGAGTCACGCTGGTCAAGTCCCGTGGGGAGGACGAACTGCAGGAGCCAGTCATTGTAGACCACCGACGCGGCCGTGAGCAGCCACGCCGCTGCGCGCCGGGCCCGGTTCGCGGCCGCCGGCGAGCGAGGGGATCCGAGCGACACGGACCTGACTCCCCCTTACCTAAAAGCGATGTATAGACACAATATGCCCTGCCCATTACCGGCTTCCCTTCCCCGGCCAGCGGGCTTGGCTCCCGCAATCGCTGCCAGGTTGCGGCCGCCCGGCCACCGGAAGGCGTGGACGGGCCGCTGGACCGTGGGGCTGCCGGCTTCAGATGGCGGACGGTTGCAGGGTTGCGGGGAGGGGGCCGTCGGGGCGGACTGTGATGCCGTACGCCGCCTTCGTGGGGGTGGAGCGGAAGGCCGGGGTGTAGGCCGGCAGCAGGTGTTCGAGCAGGACGGTCGCTTCGCGAAGGGCGAATTGCAGACCGAGGCAGGCGCGGGGGCCGATGCCGAACGGGAGGTAGGCGCCCGGGTGGGTCGGCCGGCCGTCGGGGGTGGTGAAACGCCGGGGGTCGAAGCGCTCCGGCTCCGGCCACAGTTCGGGATCGCGGTGCGTGAGGTACGGGCAGATCAGGATGTCGGTGCCCGCCTCGATGGCGTAGCCGACGAGGGTGTCGTCCTCGGTGGCATGGCGGGGCAGGATCCAGGCGGACGGATAGAACCGGAGCGTCTCATGAATCAGGGCCTGGATGGCCTGGCCGCGTTGCGCTGAGCCTTCGCCGCCCGCGGCGAGCGCTTGTTCGCGGGCGGCGGGGTGCCGGTCGAGGAACAGGTAGAGCCAGGTCAAGGTGGTGGCGGTGGTTTCGTGTCCGGCAACCAGCAGCGTGACGAGTTCGTCGCGGATCAGCCGGTCGGTGTACTCGGGGCGCTCGGTGGCGGCATCGAGCAGGACGTGCAGCAGACCCGGGCCGTCGGGGCCGCCCGCGGCGCCGCGGGCGACCTCGATGGCGTGCCGGGCGACCGCGTCGATCCGGGCGAGGTCGGCGGCAACGGCGTCCTGGGCATCGACGGCATCGGCGGGGAGCGTCGGAAGGGCGGCTACCACGGCTGCCACGGCGTCCAGTTCGCGCTCGGTCCCGTCATCGAGGGGGTGCACGGTGAGGGCGCGCCAGATGGTGTCCAGAGCGAAGCGGTGCATCTCCCGTTCGACATCGAAGGTCTGCCCGGTACGGGCGTAACCGGCCCAGCGCCCGGCAGTTGTCCGGGCGGCCTCGGTGATCCGCTGTTCGTAGCGGCGCATTCCGGTTCCGGTGAACTGGGATTGCAGCAAGCGGCGTTGCTGCTTCCACGCCGCGCCGGTGGCGGCGATGATGCCGTCGCCGATCAGCAGTCGGGCGCGGTGGGAACGCTTGACGTAACGGTCCGGGTGCCGGGCGAGTACGTGTTGGACCGCCTGCGGGTCGGTGACGAGGAGCGTGGGGGCCGGCCCGAGCCGGAACGCCGCGACACCACCGCACCGCTCGCGCACCTGGGTCAGCAGATCGACCAGTTCGCCTCCCTCGGACCGCCACCGCTCCACGAGCGCGGGCTCTGCCTCGGGGACCGGCCGCCCCGTTCCGGGGACGTACGGGAGGGGGCCAGGGCTGGCTTCGGTGGCCACGTTCTTCTCCTGTTCGGCCGACTGGGCTTGGCCCCTGACGGAGCATCGACACCACGGACTGTACGGGAGCGGATGCACCGGGTGATAGCCCGTCCGCACACGATCGCTACGCGGGCAACGGTCGCTTCTTGCACTCCTGCTACGCGGCCTGCGCCGTGTTCAGCAGCCGTACTCGGCTACCGCGCGCGACACGCCGTCGAAGACCGAAAGCGCAGGGGCGCCGAGGAGCGGAAATCCCGGCTCGGTACGATCGGCAACATGGCAAAACACCTGTTATTCGTGACCCTTTTCGGACACGGACATGTCAATCCCACATTGCCACTGGTAGAGGAACTCGTACGCCGGGGGCACCGGGTGGACTATGCCACCAACGCGGAGCACGCCGAGGCGGTGACCAAGGCCGGTGCGCACTGGGTGGAGTTGAAGCTGCAGTCGCCCGCAGTGCTCACTCCGCCCCGCCAGTTCGACCTCGAAGAGATCCCCGTCTGGATGCGCAGCATGTTCGCGGAGATGCGTGCGCTGTACCCGGTGCTGCGAGAGTACTGTGCCGCAGAGTCGCCGGACGTGATCTGTTACGACTTCATGAACTGGCCGGCCCGGGTCCTCGCCGAACAACTGGGCCTGCCCGCCGTGCGGTCCGTTCCCAGCTTCGCCTCGAACGAGTCGTTCTCGCTGTTCGACGACGTCATGCGCGAAGTTGGCGACGAGAATCCCATGATGGCCGCGCTCGCCGCCGACTGTGCAGACTTCTCCGCCGAACACGGTGTCACGCTCGACCCGAAGAGCGTCCTGAACTTCACCGAAGAACTGAACCTTGTGTTCATACCCAGGGAATTCCAGCCCGCCGGTGACACCTTCGACGAACGTTTCCACTTCATCGGCCCCTCCTTGGGCAGCCGGGAGCACGCCGAACAGTGGTCGCCGGCCGACCCCGAGTCCCCCGTACTGTTCATTTCACTCGGCACGGTATTCAACGACCGGCCCGAGTTCTACCGCACCTGCATCGAAGCCTTCGGCGACGGGCCCTACCAAGTGGCCATGACCATCGGCAATCTGGACCGGGCCGAGCTGGGAGAAATTCCGCCCACCATCGACGTCCGACCGTACTTCCCACAGCCGGCCGTGCTACGGCATGCCGACGCTTTCGTCTCCCACGCCGGAATGAACTCCACAATGGAGGCCCTGTATTACGGGGTGGGACTGATCACCGTCCCCCAGATGCCCGAACAGGCCGCCAATGCCGGGCGCGCACAGGAACTGGGGCTCGGAGAGCAGCTGGACACCGCCACGGTCACCGCCGAGGCGTTGCGCGCCGCAGTCGCCCGAGTCGCCTCCGACACCACCGTGCGCACCAATCTCGATCGGATGCGCAAGGTGGTCAGGGACAGCGGCGGAGCCGTCCGCGGCGCGGAGGTGATCGAGGAATATCTTCGCTGAGGCCCGCCTCATGACGCCGGGGTGCGGGAGTCGGACTCCTGCACCCCGGTGCCCCGCGTGGAAGGCGTCAGCTGCCCTTCCTCCGTACACGAGCGGGCCGGTCAGCGTCGGCCAACGGGCCGGTCAGCGGGTCGGTCAGCGGCCCGATGACCTCCTCGAGCTCCAGAAACGAGGCACTGGCGCCCTTGGGCCGTCAGGAGGTGATCATCAATGGCCACCCTAGCCGCCGAGGACGAGGACGAAGACGTAGTTGTAGTTGTAGCCGCAGTCGCCGTAGCGACCATCGTCGTAGCCATTGCAGTCGCCCCAGCCATGGCCGTTGTAGTGGCTGGAGTAGCTGAACGCCGCATGCGTCGGGGCGGCGGAAGCCGTCCCGGCGGTGGTAAAGGCGGCCCCACCAGCCAGCAGCAGACCTCCTGCGGTCACAGCGAGGGCTCTCGTCAAACGCTTGGTGGACATAGGCCCACACCTTCTCACTGCTAGGGATCAAGCGGCCCACACCGATGGCAGGCCCCCGCGGCAAGCGGGAACCGAAGGTTCGGGAGGTGCCCTGGGCGCCGCCTTCTACTGGCCGCGCAATGGCAGGTCAGGTGTGCCGCATATCCATGTCTTATTCGAATTTTATACCCTCTCGAAGGGTCGAAAATGGGAGATGGATAGGCAAGAGAACTCCGGCCGGGCACCGAACCGAGGCCGGACACGCAATCAGCGCTCAGCGCTCACCCCTCACCGCAAGGTGATCGACGCTCCATGCCGGAAGCTGTCGGTGCCCCGGCCGGCACAAACCCGAGCCTGGCCGCCACCAGCTCCGCCGGTCCGCGATCGCCATCGGGACCAGGCGCGCCACGACAGCCCTGCCGGGGCGCCGCCACGGCCGCACCGCCCAGTCGTGCGCGTACGCCCAGGCCAGGTCCGCTCAGGCCTGATATTCCGTGAGGTCGATGCTGTGGACGGTCAGCGCATGCCCGAATTCCGGGTGCACGGTCTCCCGCTCGAAGGCCATTCCGAGCTTGCGCATCACATTCACGGAGGCTTCGTTGCCTGGCCGGTCGATGGCGATGACGCGGTCCAGGCCGCGGTCCTGCAGGGCAAACTCCAGCACCGCCTGAGCCGCTTCGGAAGCATAGCCCTGCCCCCAGAACTGACGGCCGAGGCGCCAGCTGATCTCAATTCCGGGGAGCGCCTCGGGCAGATACTCGGGTACGGACAGACCCACGAACCCGGCCAGCTCACCCGAGGCCAGCAACTCGACGGCGAAGAGGCCGAAGCCCTCCTCGTCCCACTCCTCCTCCCACCGTTCGATGGCCTGCGCGGTCTGCTCCAGGTCGAGGACGGTGCCGTCGCCGATCCAGTGCATGACCAGCGGGTCCGCATTGATGTCGGCCATCGGGACGAGGTCGTCGTCCTGCCAGTGGCGCAGGAGGAGGCGGGGGGTGTGGATCTCGGTCATGCCGCCATCCTCTCGAATGCGCGGGCGGATCGGTAATCGGCCGTTGCCCACATGTCCGCAGCCGTAAGCACTCCCGCTGTCGCCGAACATCGACTCGGCCAAGGCGAAGGCTTGGGCAACTGAGGCGACCGGGCGCTCATCCGCGTACTCCCCGCCCGCCGCTCGGATCCGGCACGGGTTCTTGCGGATCTCCACTCAAGGACGGAAACCGCGAGATGGGCGGCATCGTGGAGGGGGTGGACTACCGCAAGAGGTCTGTGACCCCGCGTCCCGGAACTGATGGGGTTACGGCCGGGTGCACAGCGCATGGCCGAGGCGCTCGGGCGACTGCGCCGATGACCGTTGTAGCCGACAGGTACGGTTTGGCCATGGATGTTTCCGGAACAAGCGCCGCCGATGAGAACACCAGGCCGGCGGCGGCCATCAAGACGACGGCGCGCCAACTGCTGCTGAAACTGGGTGCCGGAGGGCTGTCCCTGGAGGCCGTTGCCGGTGGCAGCGGTCTTGCCGTCACCGACGTGGAGGCCACCTTCCCGCATCGGGACGACCTGCTGACCGCGCTGGTCATCGACGCCTACAACGAGTCCGGCGCCGCGATGGAGCAGGCCGATCAGGCCGCCAGGGACGCCCATGCGTCGGCGGGCGCGCGGCTCCTCGCGGTGACTCGCGCACTGCGGCAGTGGTCCTTCGACAACCCCGCCGAATTCACGCTGATCTACGGATCGCCCGTTCCGGGTTACCACGCCCCGCAGACCACGGTCCCGCCCGCCTCGCGCACCCCCGCGGTGCTGGGCGGCATTGTGCGTGCGGCGCTGGAGGCCGGTGAACTCACCCCGTCCCGGCGGGCGGTGCCCGGCCCGCCGCTGCTACTGCCGGAGGCCGTGGAGGTCTTCGGCGGCGTGCCCGAGGCTCCGTTCTCGGACATCATCGAGCGCGGCATCGTGCTGTGGAGCAATCTGATCGGGCTCCTGGTGTTCCAGGTCTTCAGCCGTACCCACGACAGCGTCCGGGACGAGTCCGCGTTCTTCGACTACGCCATCGCCGTGGCGGCCGAAGGCATCGGACTCGTGGTTCCCCTGGGCGAGAACACCGACTAGACCGTCCGCCGCGTGTGCGGTATCGGCTGCTCCAGTGCCGCACGTTCACCATGGGTGCCCCGTCGCCGTGGGAAGCCCACCACGGCGACGGGGGCAGCCGCCAAACCGCTGGAATGGGCACGCAGTTACCCGTCGTACCGGGCCCTCAACCCACCCCGGCGGGACCGGTGGGAGTCCTCCCCGGACATCGTCCTGGAGCCGCCCGGGGCTTCGCTCTCCGACCTCAATTACCGCCTCCGCGTCTTCACGCTGTCACCCGGTGGTGGCCAGTCGCTGACGCCACCAGTCCACCGTCGCCTTGACCTGCTCATCGACGGGAGTCGCTCGTACCGCGAATGCGGCTTCGTAGGCGCTCGCATCCATCACAAACGGCCGGTCGAACTGATATCGGATCTCCTTCAGTTCGCGGATCAGCGGTGAGACGAGCGACACGGCACCCAGCACGGCCGGCGACAGGCGCCGCACCGCGACCGGCCCCGTTTCCGACTGGGCGGCAAGGTGGCCGACCATCTCCCGGGTGGACAGCGCGGGCTCCGTCGGGACGTGCCAGGCCCGTCCCCAGGCCCGTTCCTCGCCCGCGACCTCGACCAGGGCCGTGGCCACATCGGGGAGATAGGTCCAGCTGTGCGGGGCGTCCGGATCCCCGAGCGTGGAGACCGGCTTGCCGCGCAGCAGTCGCGGCATGACGCGCGCGGCCAGGTGCCCGCCGTCGGTCACGCCGGGCCCGAAGAAGTCCGAGGCCCGCACCTCGACCGCCTTGATACGACCCTGCTCATGCAGGTTCCGCGCCTGCTCCCAAACGGCGGCGCGCACCCGCCCCTTGACTCCGGTCGCCGCGAGAGGCAGCTCCTCGGTCAGCGGACCGTCCACCGGACCATAGCCGTAGAGGTTGCCCAGCATGACCAGGACGGCTCCGGCCGCCTCGGCCGCCGCGCAGACCGACGAGGCCAGCGGCGGCCATTCACTCGCCCAGCGATGGTAGGGCGGTGCGGCACAGCTGTAGATCGCGGTCGCGCCCTGCGCCGCCTCGATCAGTCGCTCGCTGTCCGTCGCGTCCAACGCGACGTGCTCGATGCCGGGCTCCGGGCTTCGGCCCGACTTGGTGACGACCCGTACCGAGTGCCCCTTCTCGACCAGCAGTCGAGCGGTAGCCGCCCCGGCGGGCCCAAATCCTATGACGACATAAAGGCTCACCCGCGCACACTAGCGCGATGTGTGTTGCTGTTGTGTCCGGTGAGAGTCAGGGGTGTGCCACGCAGAGGCGGATGCCTGTGGTCACGGTCAGCTTCACGGCCGTCCGAAGGTCACCGGTCTCCAGAACGGCCCTGCGCCGGCGCTTGATGACGACTCCCTGGCCGACGCTCTCAACACTGCCTGGTCCGAGGTCCCCTGGGATTCCCTCTAGGGCTGTGGTGAAAGTACTGGTCCAGGACGCCGCGAGGTGGTCCAGGTCTGTCTGGGCCAGCCGCAGTGTCGGCGGAGATGCCCCCGGGCCGACGAAACCGTCGTATGTGGCGCGTCGGCGCCTCGCGAAGGGCTTGCCCGTCCAGAGCGGACGATAAAGGCAAGGGGAGGTACCCACTCCTTGCCACTCTTAACTTATAGCGCACCGGGGGGCTTGCGGCAAGGCCCCGGTCCTACCGCAGAATCGCTGCTCGAGGCCAGAACCTGAGGAAATAGGAGATTCACGAGGTGCGTGTGTTGTTGTCGGTTCATTGGTTGTGCGGTGGCGTCGAGCCGGTGGTGGGACTCCCGCCGCGGTCGCAGGCACGTGGCGCCGAGGTGCGGGTGTGCGCGCCGCCGGCCGTCGCGGGCGCGACCTCAGATCGGGGCTGGTGACATGAACCCCGTAACCACCAGTGCGTTTGACCTTCCCGGCCGCCTCTCCCCCAAGGCCGAGCCGACGCTGATCGCCGGCGACGAGCAGCACTTCGCGGCCATCGCGGAGAGCCTCGAGCAGGCGATCACCGAACTGTCCGACCGCCTCGATGACCTGCGCAAGGCACCTGGCGGCCTGGGCCGGGCGGCGATGGACCGGGACACCGAGGTCCACCACCTGAGCGGCCGCCTGCGCGCCCTGCGACGCTTCGGCCTCGACCTGTGCCTCGGCCATGTCGTCGCCGCCGACGGCTCCGAGCCCCTGTACATCGGACGGCTCGGCCTCACCGACAGCGAGGGCCGCCGGCTGCTGGTCGACTGGCGTTCGCCCGCCGCCGAGCCGTTCTTCGCGGCGACCCACGCCAACCCGATGGGCCTGGCGAGCCGCCGCAGGTACCGCTGGACCGGCGGCCGGATCAGCGACTACTGGGACGAGGTGTTCACCCCCGACGGCCTCGAACAGCACGCCGCGCTCGACGACCAGTCCGCCTTCATCGCCAGCCTGGGCAGCAACCGGTCGGCCCGGATGCGCGACGTCCTCGGCACCATCCAGGCCGACCAGGACGCCATCATCCGCGCGGGCTCCCGCGGCGCCCTCGTCGTCGACGGCGGCCCGGGAACGGGCAAGACCGTCGTCGCCCTGCACCGCTCCGCCTACCTCCTCTACTCCGACCCGCGCCTCGGCCACCGCCGCGGCGGCGTGCTGTTCGTCGGCCCGCACGAGCCCTACCTGGGCTACGTCGCCGACGTCCTGCCGAGCCTCGGAGAGGAGGGTGTGCAGACCTGCACCCTGCGGGACCTCGTCGCCGAGGGAGCCGCGGCGGCGGCCGACGCCGACCCGGACGTGGCCCGCCTGAAGTCGTCCGCGGACATGGTGAAGGCGATCGAGAAGGCCGTCAGGTTCTACGAGGAGCCGCCCACCGAGGGCATGACGGTCACGACGGCCTGGTCCGACGTCTGGGTGAGCGCCGACGACTGGGCCGAGGCGTTCCGGGCACCGGACCCCGGTACTCCGCACAACGAGGCGCGCGAGCAGATATGGGAGGAACTGGCCACGATCCTGATGGACAAGCAGGGCATGGACGAGGAAGAGGACGGCATCTCGCCCGACCTGTTCCTGCGGTCGCTGCGGCAGGACCGCGAACTGGTCACGACCCTCCACCGCGCCTGGCCGCTGCTCGAGGCCGCCGACCTCGTCTCCGATCTGTGGACGGTCCCCGCCTACCTGCGGATGTGTGCCCCCTGGCTCGACCGCGACGATGTGAGGAAGCTGCAGCGCAAGGACGCTCCCCAGGCCTGGACGGTGTCCGACCTGCCGCTTCTGGACGCGGCACGGCAGCGGCTCGGCGACCCGGAGGCGGCACGGCTCAAGCGGCAGCGCAACGCCGCTGTCGCCGCCGAACGCGAGCGCATGGCCCGCGTCATCGACGACATCCTCTCGGCCGCCGACCTCAACTCGGCCGGCGACGACAGCGAAGGCGCGGTGAGGATGCTGCGCGGAAAGGACCTCCAGGACAGTCTGATCGACGAGAGCGCCCTGCCCACCGCCGCCCCGGACCGGCTCGCCGGACCGTTCGCGCACATCGTCGTGGACGAGGCCCAGGAACTGACCGACGCAGAGTGGCAGATGCTGCTGCTCCGCTGCCCGTCCCGGAGCTTCACCATTGTCGGCGACCGCGCCCAGGCCAGGCACGGGTTCACGGAGTCGTGGCAGGAACGGCTCGAGCGGATCGGGCTCGACCGGATCGACGTGGCCTCCCTGAGCATCAACTACCGGACGCCGGAAGAGGTGATGGCGGAAGCCGAGCCGGTCATCCGGGCCGTGCTCCCCGACGCCAATGTGCCGACCTCCATCCGCAGCAGCGGCGTCCCCGTCGTCCACGGATCTGCTGCGGATCTGGACTCGGTCCTCGACGCCTGGCTCGCCTCGCATGCCGACGGGATCGCCTGCGTCATCGGCGCTGGTGACATCGGCGAAGGCAGGTTCCGGGCGACGTCCCGCGTCCGGTCGCTGACCCCGGAGCTGTCGAAGGGGCTCGAGTTCGACCTGGTCGTCCTCGCCGACCCGGAGGAGTTCGGCAAGGGGATCGAAGGAGCGGTCGACCGCTATGTCGCGATGACCCGAGCGACCCAGCAACTCGTGATCCTCACGAGCTCCTGATGCCGGACAAGGCGACGTGACGTGATGGCCGCCCGGCGATGAGGAGGACCGCCACCGAAGGCAACAGTTCCCCCGTCGCAGGGGCCTTGGAGCGACCGGGTTCGCGGCCGTTGGCGGCGCGTCGACCCCCGTGCGACGCCCCGGTACGACATGGGGCGTCGCACGCACGCCGCGCCCGGTGCCCTCCCTCTTTCGCTGTTCCTCTCGCTTCCCGGCGGATCGTGCTTCGCAGCGGATCTCGGTGCTGACTTGCCAAGCATTGCGGGAGACGCTGGAATATCGATGAAATCTCGCTGATGCGCGGGAGCGGGGGGCTTCGGGATGGACCAGGATTCACCTCAGCGGCTTCGGATCGCGGTGCTCGGACCGGTGCGGGCCTGGTGTGACGGGTCGCCGCTGGACCTGGGGCCGGTACGGCAGCAGGCGGTGCTGGCCGCGCTGGTGCTGCGTCCGGGCACACTGGTCAGCTATGACCAGCTGCTCGACGACGTGTGGGGCGGACAACCGCCGAAGTCCGGTCGTCGGGTGCTGCCGAGCTACGTCTACCGGCTGCGGAAGGTGCTCGACGCGGAGGACACCGGACGGTCGGAGTCGGTGATCCGCAGTGGCGGGGACGGGTACCGGTTCGTCCTCGACGGGTTGCAGGTCGACGTGACGGAGCTGGCCGAACGGGTCGGTGCAGCACAGCACGCGAGGACATCCGGTGACCTTGGCACCGCGATGGACCGGTTTTCCGAGGCGCTCGACCTGTTTCGCGGCGAGCCCCTGGCCGGGCTGCCGGGGCCGTTCGCACAGGGCGAGCGGCAGCGGCTGTCGCAGCGGCTGCGCGCGATTCAGCAGGAGCGGCTGGAGTGCCTGGTCCTGCTCGGCCGGTCCGCCGATGCCCTGGACGACCTCGCCGCCTTGTCCGCGTCCGATCCGTACGACGAGTCGCTGACAGCGCTGCGGATGCGTGCCCTGTACGGCAGCGGACGCCAGGCGGCGGCGCTGAGTGCCTATCAGGACATGTGCGAGCGGTTGCGCGACGAGCTGGGGGTCGATCCCGGCGAGGAACTCCGCCGGGTGCACCAGGCCGTGCTGCGCCAGGATGAAGAGCAGCTCCTCGGCCCGGCGGTGGTGCCCGCTGCCGCCGTGCAGCCCCTGCCCCGGCCGCGCCCCCACCGCACGGTCAATGAACTGCCGGGCGACGCCGGCCCCCTCATCGGGCGGGAGCGCGAACTGGCGCTGCTGACCGAGCTCTCTCCGCCCGAATACGTATCGGTCGTGGCGGTGGACGGCGCTGCCGGGGTCGGCAAGACCGCGCTCGTCGTGCGCGCAGCCCATGAGCTGCGCTCCCACTACCCGGACGGCTGCCTGTTCGTGGACCTGCGCGCACACAGCACGGAACGGCAGCGGCTCGCGCCGCAGCGAGCGCTGCGGCGGTTGCTGCGCTCGATCGGCGCAGCCGACAGTGAGGTGCCGTACGACCTCGACGAACTCACCGCCGCCTGGCGGGCCGCGACCAGCTCGCTGCGGCTGCTCCTCGTGCTGGACGATGCTCTGGGTACGCAGCAGATACGGCCGCTGCTGCCCGCCGGGCCGGGCAGCAAGGTGCTGGTGGCCGGCCGACGGCGGCTGGCCGGTCTGGACGCCGAACGACGGGTCACCCTGGAGACCTTGGCGACCGGCAATGCGGTGTCCCTGCTCAGGCATATCGTCGGTGACGATCGCGCGGGCCGGGAGCCGGAGGCGACGCAGGAGCTGGTCCGGCTGTGCGAGGGGCTGCCGCTGGCACTGCGCATCGCCGGGACACGGCTGCAGACCCGCCCCGCCTGGACGCTGGCGTACCTGGTGGACCGCATGGCAGGCGACGAGCACCGTCTCGGTGAACTGAGCACCGGGGACCGCAGCGTGGAGGCGGCCTTCCGCCTCTCGTACGACCAGCTCCCGCCGAAGCAGCAGCGCGGATTCCGCGCGCTGGGCCTGGCGCCGACGGTCGAGTTCGACCCGCTGACACCGGCGGCGATGCTCGGGTGGTCTTCCCGCGACGCCGAGCAGACCCTGGAAAGCCTGGTCGACACGAGTCTTCTGCAGCAGCCTCGTCCAGGCCGCTACCGCATGCACGATCTGGTCCGCGTGCACGCGCGCCAGCTCGCGGAGGCCTCGTCCGACGAGGCCGGCGCAGCCCGCACCGCCGCATTCCGCCTCTACCTGGACGCGGGCCGCATCACCAGCGACTGGGGCCCCAGCGGCTTCCCCACCGGGCCGCCCATCACTGGAGCGCCCTTCGCGGACTGGCACGAGGCAGACAGGTGGCTGGAGGCCGGCAACGGAGAACTCGTCGACGTCGTCGGGCACGCCGCGGCGCTCGGCGAAGCCGACTACGCCTGCTGGATCGCCGAGGCTCTGAGTGACTACTTCGAACGCCGGGGCCGTTACCACGAGCGCCGGACAGCCCTTGAGATCGCACTCGCGCACGCGGACGAGGCGACCGACCGGCGGATGGCCCCGGCACTGCGGAACTGCATGGGCATGACCGACATGTACCAGGCCCGGTACCAGCAAGCACATGCCTGGTTCACCGAGGCACTCCACCTCAGCCGTCGTGGCACCCACCCACACGAAGAGGCACAGGCCCTGACCGGGCTGGGGGCCGCCGAAGTGAATCTGGGCCGGGCCGAGCGGGGGATTCCCCATCTCACTGCGGCGGTGGACCTGTCTCAGCGGCTCGAGCACCCCTGGACCACCGCGATGGCGCTCGGCGTACTGGGAATGTTCCACCACTCGCAGCGGCGCAGCCAGGAAGCGCTGGCGTGCTTGGCCGACGCGTGCACCTACGCCGAGAAGAACGGCAGGCCTCGCATGCTCGCCAGGGCCTTGATCTGCGCCGCCGACGTCCGCCTCGACCTCGGCCACTACGGTGAGGCCAAGGACCTGCTCCACCGGGCGGCCGATCTGCTGGAGCAGGTTGGGGACGTCCTCCTCCACACCCTCACTCTGACGCGACTGGGCACGGCAGAACAGGGTGTGGGAAACCTGAGCGCCGCCGTAGCCCTCCATCAGCAGGCCCTCTCCCAACAGCGGACGCTGTCCCCGCTCACCAACCCCCACTACGTCCGGTTGGAGATGCACATCCGTTGCCGACTGGGCCGCACGTTCTCGGCGGCAGGCAGCGTCCACGAGGCACGCAAGCAGTTCCAGACCGCGCTCGCACTGCCCGAAGCCAGTGCGTACCCCGAGGAGCAGGCACCGGCGATCGCGGGGCTCGAAGAGTGCGACGAGCGGGGGTGGTGGTGAGCTCGCGGTGGGGGCGTCGCTGATCTGCGAACGAGCTGATCAGGGCTGCCCTCTCCGGTCAGGGTGATACCGTCCATCGGATTCCAAACGATCTTGCGACTCGCTTCGGAGGTGCCAATGAGTGACGCTTACTCTCCCGTTGCGGAACTCAACAGGCTCAAGGAGTTCGACGAGCGATGTGGAAGCGAGTTCTACGCCACCGGCTTCGAGCTCGTCGAGTTCGGCAGGTCCTGCGGCGCCGAGACATACTCGGAGGAGCAAGAGTTCATCGGCAGCTTCTTGTGCTTCGCCCGCGCCAACGGTTCTGGTTCGGACTATGCGCTCTGGCGCGTCGACGACCGCGAGGACTTGGCCACCTTGCCTGTGGTGGTCTTCGGAGATGAGGGAGGAATCGGTGTCGTCGCCCGCAACCTCCGGGACCTGTTTCGGCAACTCGGATGCGACTGGTGGCAGTGGCCTTCCTGGGACGGAGCTCAGTTCATGGAGCCCGACACTGACGACAAGCCCAGTCCACGCCATGGGGATTACGTCGCATGGCTGAATGAGAACTTCGGCCTTATTTCACCGGACAACCCCAACGACCTCCGGGACGCCGCAGAGACCGAGTTCGGTGCTCAGTTGGAGAGCTGGGTGGATCGCTTCTACCAAGACGAGGACGAGCGGTAACCTGCGGCGCTCGGCAAACGGCCCAGTCAGTTCCCGATCATGCGGCGGTACTCGGCCAGCGAGGCGACCGCCGCCTCTTCGTCGGCGTCGCCGCTGCGGTGATCGCGTTCGGGCTCAAGCCAGAAAGCGGTTCTGGCAGGGGCAGACCGGCGATCACAGCGTCGCGGTGGCGGTCGATGGGACGATTGGAGCTTCCTCGCCGACCTCTACGAGATCACCAGATCCCCCACCAGGACACCGGCCGGCCGGGCACCGCCGACGGCATTGCCCTGGCCGACTTGCCGCTCACGTCCCCGACCATGCCCAGGAAGCTCGGCACCTCCCCGTAACGCATCAGCGGCAGGGACTTGAACCCCTCGAATGCCTCGCCGATCTCGTCGTACTGCTGCACGCTCACGTGCCGCCCCCCGTGCTTCGCCCAGTGCTTCGCCCTGTGCTTCGTCCTGTACGCGGCCACGCCGGTCCTCCGGATGCAGAGGCTCAACGGGTCGCGGTCGTGGCAGAGAGTCTCCTCCGCCCTGTCTGGCCGCCGTACTGGCAGATGACACAAGGAAGTTGGCTGGGTGATTCTCCTATCGCCCAACACCCCCTCCACACTCCGCCTCTCTCCCCTCTCAGAAGTTCACCGATGCCTGCTGGACGGGCACGGCGCACCGCGTGCTCACCCACGCTGCCATTTCTCGTGAACGGTCAGCGCCAGCAGTCCCCGTGCCAGCTCCCTCGCCGCCAGGTCCGGGTGCGGGCTTCCGTCGCACGGGAAACCGGAGACGACGCGGCGTGGGGAGGAGGCGATGAGCTCCACCGCGGGACGGGCCTCCGCCGGGAGCAAGCGCATCGCCGACAGTGCGCGCAGAGCGCCGAGGTGCGGCTGGTGCAGATCGCCGCGGCGGGCGAGCTGGTCCGCGATCACCGGCGCCGTATCGTGCTTGCGGCCCGTGACGCGCCAGATCGCGGCAGCCGCGTCCGCCCGGCTCTCCCGGTCCGGCGCTTTCAGCCGTTCCTCCACCAGAGGCAGCAACACCGCCGCACCCGGGCCGAGTTCACCCGCCACCCGGACGGCTACCGTACGCCGCGCCACGGCGTCCGACAGCGCCCGCACCACGTCCACCGCGGGCCCCGCGTCCCCCGTGACCCGCGCCAGCGCCATCGCTGCCGTCAGATCGCCGGCCCCGGCACATGCGCGCAGGGCCCGCGCCGCCACAGGACCCGCCGCCCGGCCCAGCGAGGCCAGCACATCGGCCGAGGCGGGCAGCAGACGGACCAGATCGTCGAGGCAGCCGACCGCGAGCGCGGGGAAGTGCCGCAGCACGTCCAGCCATTCGGCACGCGGCCGGGCCACGACCCGTCGTGCCACCGGCTCGGCAGCCGTGCCGAACACCTCCACCGCCGCGGGCACGACCGTGCCGGGCGCGGTGAACGGAGTCAGCTGCAACGTTGCCGCCTCCTCCGGCAGTTCGTCCATCAGACGCAGGACGAGACCGATCGCGCCGGGCACGCGCAGCCGCACCGCGGCAAGCGTCGCCGCCACCCGCACGGCCGGGTCCTTGGACCTCAGATGCGGCACCAGCCACGGCGCGGGCTCACCGCCCTCCAGAGCGGCGCCCACCCGCGCCACCCGGCAGAGGTCCTCCGCTCCCCCGGCCGACGCCGCGAGCCATGGCAGGACGTCCCTCTCCCGTTCGCGCCATGCCTCGGTGAGCTCCCAGGCCAGCGGCAGCCCTCGCGCCACCCCCCGGAGCGCCGCATCCGGGTCGTCCATCAGCCGTTCCATGAGCGGCCGGTAGGAGGCGGGCCATGGATGGTCCGTGTCGTCGGCAGGCGCCGCCTCGTGCGCGTCCAGCGCCGACTCCACCAGATCGGGCGGCAGCGGCAGCGGGGCCGTACGCAGCAGATCCGTCGCCGCTGCCGTGCGTACCAGCGGCTCCGGCGCGGACAGCAGCGCCCGGTTGCGCGCGCTCCTGATGTCCGGCGAGACATCGAGCAGGCCGAGAGCCGTGACGAGATCGGCCCGTACCTCGGCGTCCTCTTCCTCCTCCAACCGTGCCCGCAACAGCGGGAGCAGCGGCAGGGAAGCGTCCTCGCAGGCGGCGACGATCCACACCATCGCCCGCCGTACGGACCGGTCCTCGTCCGCCACCAGGCCCAGCACTGCGGGGAGGGCCGCGGCCACCGCCCGGCGCACCTGCCGATACTCGCGGCCGGTGCCGTCGGCCGCGCCGTGCAGCAGCCACAGCAGCGGCAGGCGGCTGCCGGGCCCGTCCAGGGCGAGCCGCGCGATGAACGGCACGGCGGCGGCCGTCGCCGAGTAGATCGTCCCCTGGTGGCAAAGCGACGAGAACAACTCGTCCAGCGCCGCGTCCCGCATCCGCACGTCCACGGAGCCGGCCGCCCGCAGCAGGCCGGGCACGTCGTCCGCCGGCCCGTACGCGTGCTCCAGCGCCGCCCAGTCGATGTCGTCCATGTCGTCGATCCCGTCCAGCATGCGCGTGACCCTATGCCAGAGGGGTGTCTGTCTCGGTGGGCGCGTCTGTCTCGGTAGGCGTCCTTCCGGCGGTCGGTAGGCGTCCTTCCGGCGGTCGGTAGGCGTCCTTCCGGCGGACGGACGATGATCAGGCCCCGAGTGGTCGTTCTCCGGTCGGCAGACGGCGACGCGTTCGAGCAGACCTGCCGTGGCTGAGGTGCCGGTCCACCCCCACTACGTGACGGGCATGACGCCGGGAACCCAGCCGGTCACCGCATCACGCGGGGACGCAGAGCCATCGCGGTCCGCTCCGCGCCGACATCACGTACCGGCCCTCTCGTACGAGCCGGGGCCGGCCGGAGCCGGGCCGGAACATCAGCTGCCGCGTCGGCGAGGTCGCTGCGGCCACGGCGTTTGCGCGGTTCCCGCGCCGTCGTCGTCCTGCCCGCGCCGAAGGTCCCGTTCAACCGGACGGTCAGCCGAGGACGAGCGGGAGTCTCGCGGCCAGCTCGCCCAGTTCGGCCTTCTCCGCGCCAGTCGGGGCACGCCGTCCGGTGCCGACCAGCAGCGCGTCCTTGTCGGAGAACGACGCGGGGAACGCGGTCCCGGCGATCCTCTCCAGCATCTCGCGGGACCGGGCGAGCCCCTCCGCGGGCGGTTCCGCCGCGTCCGGGAGGTGCGCGACCAGGTCGAGGTGGTGCAGCGTCCACTCCAGGACGTACGCGGAGAGGTAGTCGCCCACGGTGAGGACCACGTCCTGGGTGGCGACCCGCAGGCCCGGGTCGGCGAGTTCGGCGGCGCGGCCGGCGGCGGAGCCGACGTCGTCGAAGTGGAACTTGAGCAGCCAAGGCTCCTCGTAGGCGGCGGCCAGCCGGACGATCAGCGCGTCAAGGGGGTCGTCGCCGGTCGGCGGCGTTTCGGCAACGTCCCAGTAGGTCACCGCGTCGCGGGTCGGTTCCGTTGCGGCGGGGGTCACGAGGGTGATCAGGACGTCCTGAGCGTCGATGACCAGATGGCACACCAGGTCCCGCACGAGCCAGCCGGTACAGCCGGACGGCCGCGCGAAGTCCTCGTCCGGGAGTTCGGCGACCGCCGTGCGCAACGCCGTCCAAGAGCGTGAGAAGAGATCCACCTCGGCAAGGTAGTGCGGTGCCGCAATGGCGGACAAGCGCATTTGGTCGGTCGGCTGGGCTCGGCTCGCGTTCCCAGACGGTCGACCGTGCTCTTCCCCCGTTGTGGGGCGTTGAGGGGGGTGTGGGCGGGCGGTGCGTGGACCCCGTGACGTGCACGCCGCCACCCGACCGCCACAGACGCTGCGCCGGCGCATCGATCGCATAAGCGAGAACATCGACGCAGCATCAACTGACGCTTGGCAAGAGGGATTTCATCACCCACCGATGAAGGCAGCCCCGCCATGCCGCGGGTGCAGGCATCGGTGTGGCGGGCCACTCCACCTCCTCAGGCTCGGCGTCCAGGTCCACGTCGATGTCCTCGGTGCGGGACTCGCCGCACTCCACCTCCACCCGGCCAACGGCGCGGTGGGAGAATGGTGATATTGCCGCGCCGTCTTCGGATGGGATCCAGGCACCCGAGCAACGCATTGAGGGCCGTTCTCCCCTTTGTGCCGGACTCCGGCACAACGTGGGCACAGCGGTCCAGGACTTGTCCCCAGGGGCTGCTGCAGGGGCGGGCTGCGTGCCTACGGTCAGTCGGTTCCGGCGGTACTGACCGTGATCGGAACGGCGAGCGAAGTCCACCACGTTTTCCTCCGCGAACTCGGCGCCATGCCGGTCACCCACCGCCCGTGCCTGCCCGAGCGTGTCGCCGCGCTGCCCTCGCAGAACATCGACGTGGTACTGGGGACGCGGCCGGTAAGGGCGGACTCGCCGATCAGGGCCGCCTCACGGTTCGGCTGCACGAGGCGTACCCGTTGAAGGAAGCTGCCGCAGCTCACGAGGCCAGCGCCGGCGGCCCCAGCACGGGGAAAGCTCATGCTGCTGGTCGCGGCCCCTTCATCATGTGAAGGGGAATTTCCCCTGGCAGCACATCAGCCACTTCATCAGTTAGCGTTGCCACTTGAGCGAGGGGGAGAAGGCAGCACGTGATATCGACTGCGTTTCGTATCGGCGGGGATTTGAACGTACGGCGGCTCGGGTTCGGGGCCATGCACTTGCCAACAGAGGCGGGCCCGGCCCGTGAGACCTCTGTCGCGGTTGCCCGGCGGGCCGTCGAGCTGGGCGTCACTCTGATCGACACCGCGTATATGTATGGCGGGGGAACCAACGAGGAACTCCTGGCTGAGGCCCTGCACCCATACCCGGATGGGGTGCTGATCACCACCAAGGTCGGCATCGCCCGATCGGGCCCGTCAGGCGAGTGGAAGCTCGACGGACGGCCGGCTGTTCTGCGCGATCAGGTCGAGCAGGCTCTGCGCCGACTGCGCGTCGAGCGGATCGAGCTGCTTCAGCTGCACCGTATCGATCCGGAGACGCCACTCGCCGACCAAGTCGGCACGCTGCAGGACCTACGGGCCGAGGGAAAGATCGGCCGGATCGGGCTGTCCGAGGTCACCGTCGACGAACTCAACCAGGCACGGGAGATCGTCGACATCGCGAGCGTGCAGAACCGCTACAACCTGCTCGCCCGCGAGCACGAGCCTGTGCTCGCGGCCTGCGAAACGGCAGGGATCGCGTTCCTGCCGTGGCGCCCTGTCGCCTGGGGGGAGTCGGGGGCAAGAGCCGAGGTCGCCGCCGTGGCGGCCGAGGTCGACGCCACCCCCACCCAGGTTGCGCTCGCTTGGCTCCTCGGCCACTCGCCGGTCATCCTCCCGATCCCGGGCACCTCCCGGATCCACCACCTGGAGGAAAACCTCGCTGCGGAACGCCTCCACCTGCCCCGGGCCCACCGCGATCGCCTCGACCGTCTGGCCGAGCCGGCATAGGGCTCTGTCTCTTCGGTCATCGCCGAAGAGACAGATGAATGTACCGGTCCTCGTCAAAGCCCGGCGGCCGTCCGTCGCCTGAACCTCGGCGCAGACGGGCAGCCGTGTGATCCTTCTTCTCGGGGATCACATGCCAGATGCCGCGCCTGCGCAGGTACAGACGGATCTTGCGGTTGCTGTACGCCCTGGTTGTCGTACGCCCTGTCCACACCCACGCTGTCCCGGAGCGACCGAGAACCTCGCCTTCCGCAGCACCTCCTCCAGCAGGAGCCGCAGGCTTGCCTCGACTGGCATCTGAGCCAGCCAGTCCTTCCGGTACCCCCTTTGGTGCGGCGGGCGGCACCGGCGGCCGGGCCTGGAGCGGTCCGGCGGCATGCCGGTGGGGCAGGTAGGTGGGCAAGTAGGAGTCGGTGGGGAATCAGGAACCCCCGGCGCTCGTGGGAGCGACCGGGAGGCTTTGCCTCTGTGCCTCAGTGGCGCAGACTCGGCTTTATGAACGCCTGAGTCAGCGACTCGGGGACGGAAGGAAAGTACGGGGCCGCAAAGGGAGCCGGGGACATTGCCGGCTTCTCGCCCGTGCCGTGTACATCGACGCCGCACATCGCCTCTGCGGAGAAGGACCTGGACGCGTCATCGATCGGGCCCGGCTCGATCTGGCCATGCTCATCGAGCTGTTGGTACTTCGTCCGGTTGTAACCTATCGTCATCTGCCGTCGGCCATCCGGAGTGGAATAGGTCACCGATTCGGCACCCCAAACGGCTCCCGTGTGACCCCAGAAGCGCCCGCAGCTGGTGTCTACGGCTTGTATTCCAAGTCCGTAGCGCGCCTGCACCTTGCCGTGCTCGTCCTTGACCGGGACGGTGGTCTGCATTTCCCGGAGCTGGGCGGGGGGCAGCAAGGTGCCGCGTAGCAGCGCGCGGTAGAAGACGTTCACCTCGCCCATCGTCGAGACGAGCGCTCCTGCGGTGCCGCCCCAGGACATGTCATAGGTGCTGTAATCGCGTGCCGGGTCGACGATCCCGTAGAGCGACTCGTACATCTTGGAGTGCGGGCCGGCAATACGGGGAGAGTTCGGAAAATAAGTGTGCTTCAGCCCGGCTTTACGGATGACGTTGCGGGTGATGTACTCCTCGGCATTTTCGCCGGTAACCTTCTGCAAGAGCATTCCGACGATGATGTAGTTGGTGTTGGAGTACCTCCAGTTCGCACCCGGCTCGTTCGTCGGCTGCGCCGACAGTCCCAGGCGGGCCAGCTCCTCGGGGTCGAAGTGGCGGAAGCGGTTGTCGTCCAGGCTCGTGGCCGACCCCTTGAGCAGGGAGGGGAAGGCGCCGGGGATGTAGTCGGCGATACCGCTGGTGTGGTTGAGCAGCATCCGCACCGTGGTCTTCCGGCCGCGCTCCCCCGGAATCAGATCGGGAAGGTACCGCCCGATCGGCGCGTCCAACTCGATCCGTCCCTTGGCAACTTCCTGCAGCACGGCTACGGAGGTGAACGCCTTGGTGATACTGCCCATCCGATGCCGCATCTCGGGGCGCACGGGCCGCTGGGAGTTGACGTCGGTGACTCCAGCGGCGCCCCGCCACTCGTCCCTGCCGTCCCGCACAGCCGCGTAGACGCCGTACATGCCGGCTGCGTGTATTGCCGCCATCTTCCGGTCCAGGGCCTGATGATTCAGGGCTTGATGATTGCGGGTCTTGCGTTCATGTCCCTGGGTTTTCACTTCACTTGGAGAGAACGGCGTGGATACGGCATCCGTAGAGGCGGTGTTGGCCGCAGCTGCCTGCGTGGGAGCCGCCGCTGCCACTAAAGACAGCAGCACGGCCGTTGCCGTACCGACGGCCCGCGCTCGGCGGTGAGCCGTGTGGGACAGACGAGTTGGGTCAGATGGGTGGCCCGGTCGGGTCGGTCGGGTCGGTCGGAATGAGGTCATGGTGTCTCCCCCTCGCATCAGGGCCTCGGGATCACGGCTGGGCGATGATCTTGCTCCACATGATTCTCACCGCGCAGAAGGGACCTGCCATCAACCGCAGGGACGACCTCGTCTCATCAGAATCCGTGACGTTTGTCAGTCGTAAGGTGTCGATCGCGGCGGTATGAGGGAGGCTGCGTTTCTCCGAGCCGCGCCTGGCCCGCCGTTGCCGGGCCTCCTCCGCAGCTGCCCGCAGAGCCTGGCCTCGCCGGTGCGGACCAACTCGGCTGACTCCAGCAGCAAGTGGTGGATCTCTGTGATCACAGGCCAGTCCGGCATCTCTCTTCGCCGAGGACAGGCGTCCTGCTGGTCACGGGCTAGCCAGCCGGTCGGGGTGGCCAGATCACTCCCCCGGAAGGTGGATCAATGATGAATCGATGAACTGTCCCATGTCGCGAGGTAGCGCTTGATCACATCACTTGAGGTGTCCGTGAGACGGGTGCAGAGGTCGTTTTGATCTCTAGACTTCTGGGTGACGGCTGGGGCGGGACGGGACCTATGCCTGTCTCCTTCCAGGTCACCCCGTTCCGCGGCCGTGCTTCCGACGCGCGCCTGGGCGCATTCACCTCCGGGCGGTAGGTCCAAGTCATGAGTGAGCGACGCGCCTGTCCGAGTGATCTGTCCGATGCCCGCTGGGAGTTGATCGAGCCCGTCCTGGCGGCCTGGCGCCTCGAGCGCTGC
The DNA here is from genome assembly GCF_040651455.1 of Streptomyces sp. NPDC048483. Classification (NCBI taxonomy): domain Bacteria; kingdom Bacillati; phylum Actinomycetota; class Actinomycetes; order Kitasatosporales; family Streptomycetaceae; genus Streptomyces; species Streptomyces sp. NPDC048483. The sequence continues at coordinate 95,340 of NZ_JBEZJZ010000010.1, read as the reverse complement.
GGCCGGGCCCTGGACTTCGGGCGGCCGCCGGAGCACGAGCTGCGCGAGATCATGGACGCGATCTTGTACGTCGACCGCACCGGGGTGCCGTGGCGCTACCTGCCACACGGCTTCCCGCCCTGGGAGACGGTCTACGGCTACTTCGCCAAGTGGCAGAAGGACGGCGTGTTCGCCCAGCTCAACGGCCTGCTCAGGGCGCTGATGCGGCAGAAGGAAGGCCGGAGCACGAGCCCGTCGGCCTGCGTGATCGACGCACAGAGCGTCAAAACCTCCACCAGCGTCCCCACCACGAGTCAGGGCACGGATGCGGGCAAGAAGATCGTGGGCCGCAAGCGGAGCATCGTGGCGGACACATTCGGGCTCCTGCCCGCGGTGTTGGTCACCGCAGCCAGCGCCCAGGACTCCGTGGCTGCAACCCAGCTGCTCGACCAGGTCGCCGCCGACCATCCCGGCATCTGCAAGGCCTGGGTCGACGGCGGCTACCGCCAGCACCTCGTCGAGCACGCCGCCACCCTCGGCATCGACAGGGAAATCGTCCAACGACCCCCCAGAATCAGGGGATTCACCGCGATACCAGAACGCTGGACTGTCGAGCGGACCTACGGCCGGCTGATGCTCCACCGCCGTCTCGCCCGCGGCTACGAAACCTCCTCGCCCGCTCCCAAGCCGTGATCCACTTGGCCATGACGGACCTCATGGCCCGCCGCCGCACTGGCGAGACCACCATCTCCTGGCGCGACCCGACACCCCACGAACAAGCACCGAATGCGCGAGGAAACATCAGGAGAAAGCGATCAGGTGTCCGACCCGAGTGGAGGTTCTCATCGTTGCGGTTCCCCGCCCGGCTGTAGCTTCACGACCACGGCTCGGATTGCGTTGCCGTATTGCGGACGTTTCCTGGACAGCGGCAAGGCAGTCTTGGGCGGTAGCGGAGCGTGGGCTGTCTGAGGGAACTCGTTGCGGACTTCAATGAGCACGTCATGCCATCTGGTGCCGTGGGCGCCGGCGGCGGCGTGGAGCGCGACGAGCACGGCTTTGAGTGGATCGGGGTCCGCCCCGACGATCAGGGCGAGAAGGGCCACTTCCTGTGGGGAGCTGTTGCTGCCGTCCGGCAGTGTGATGACGGTGTGGGGAATCTGCGGGTCGGCGGAGAGGAGATCCCGCGCTGTCGTCGGGGCATCCAGTGGCGGGGAGAGGGACAGGCCCCGGTCCAGTTCGGCCAGGCCGCGGGCGATCCAGTCCACACCACTGAGGCCGGCGACATCGCAGGAACGGTGTGCGGCCCAACGCGCTATCGCGCGCTGGGTCTCCGGCCCGGCCTCGTCGACCGCGTGTGCAAGAGCGACATCAAGTCTCCGCATCCCTTTCGCAGCACTGCCGACGGTGCGCAGCCGGTCACTGGGCAGCCGCCCGCCCCATTCCCTCTTCTCAGCGCGCTCCCGCCGCTCTCGTTCTTCCTGCTCCGCCTTCTCACGCTCCAGGCGTTCGGCCTGAGCCCTCTCATCAGGGGTCGGTGGCGGGGGCAGTTTCCTCGCGAACCGGTGCCAGTAGGCGGCAGATTCGCTGGTCTGCTTCACGATGCGGTCGCGCTCCTGCGGGGCGGGCCAGAACTGGAGCAGATACTCATCCAGCACCGGCTCGTCCTCCCACCGGTCTCCGCCGCGGGCCTCGTCCATGCCGCGGCAGTGGTAGCGGACGCGGTACGTGCCTGCCGGCAGACCGAGGCTCCACCCCTCGCCCTCCCACGGGACCAGATACGCGCCCTCCTCCGCCGCGCGGAAGGGCGTCTCCACGATGTCCTCCCAGCCGTCGAAGTCCACAGACGGCTCCCTTCCGTGCAGTTCGACGGTGAGGGGAACAGAGCCGGTGTGCAGGCCGGTCAGCAGCAACAGGTGTCCGGGAACAGCCGCCCCGCACAGTCCCGACCGCTGTCCCATGAAGCACTCGTGGAGACCAGCCTCCGGGTCTTCCTCCGCTTCGGCCTCGGTGCGGCCGTCGATGTACATCTGGCCGTAGGCCACGCTGAACTCGCCGTTGAAGAGTGTCCGCATAGCCACCAGGGTGCCCCAGGGCTCTGACAACGCCTGCGGACGCCTGTGGCCAGTACTGCGGCAGGGAGACTGCGCCGGTTCGGTCAGCCCGGACCTCAGGACTCGATCGCACCGATAGCCTCACCGGCACAAAACTCCCGCAGTGCAAAGCCGGGAAGCACCATCACATACCAGGTAGAAACGACCTCTTAGTCACCCACGAGGGGCGACCAGGGCAGGTGGGGCGATCGATGCATGCCGAAACGATTCCGTGCCCCAGCCTCTGACCAGGCTCCGAACGGAGCCGCTATCCGAGGCCAAAGGAAGCCGCTATGTCCCTGCGTCATCGTGCCGCCCTGGCACCAGCCACCGTTGCCACCGGTGCTGTGCCTCATCAACTACTGGTCCGAAGGCGAGCCCCTAACCCTTGACGGTGACTTCAGCCCCCGCACCGAGAGGTGGGTCGTTCACTTCCAGGACGTGAACGGTCTTCAGGTCGACGGAATCGTCGGACCGGAGACCTGGGGCGCCCCTGCGCGCGCTCTGACTGGCCGAGAGGTTCAACGCACGCACGGGTGCCGCTCGGCTGGTCGGTGTCGTTGCGGCCGGCGCTTCGCACCTTCCACGGCCGGGTTGCAGTATCTTTCGGCGCGGTTGCTCTTCTGTGGGCCCAATTGGCGTGCAGTGGCTCGGCGTTGCCGTCGCCGGGCGGGGTGCCGAGCACGTAGGCGGCAAGGGCGGCGCCTTCGAGTTGCGGGCCGATCCGGGCGTCCGGCGCTCACGATGCCCGCCGCGCTCTCGGCCACGGTGAACAGGGCGCGTCCTCGGCGCCGGAGGCGCCACCCTAGGACCACGCGTTCTCGCGCTTGACCAAGATCCCGTCGTACTCCTCCACGGGTGTGACAGCTGGGGTGGCGTCAAGGACTGCGCGGGCGCGGGCGAGGAGGTCGAGTGCCGTCATCAGGCGGCCTTACCGAGGTGGGAAGTGGCTCGCTTCGGGTCGCCCTTGACGAAGGTCACCACGTACTGGTGGTGCCGGCCCATCTTGCAGGAGGCACGCCATGGGTTGCCGATCCGCAGCGGCACCGTGCCGAGTGTGTTCATCAGTACCGCGTCGTACGGGGGCGTGATGTTCGCCGACTGGGCACACAACACACTGAAGTCCTACGAGGTCGCGATGTTGATGCACCCGCTCGGTCTGAGTGCGGCGATAGCCAGGTTCCGGAGGCGGCCATGGTCCGGAGTCCGACTTGCGTCTCACGGTGACCCATTCGTCAGCAGGAGGAGGAACACGTCGCCCCGGTAGAAGAAGGTGGCGGTATCGGACTTGCCGCCGTCGAAGTACGACAGTTCGGGGCAAGGTTCTTCGGTGTAGTACTCACTTGAGGGCAGGAAGTCGGGCTGCACGGCGGCGAACGACCATCCTTGCGAAAGCCATTGCTTGTGGCCCGCTTGCATGGCAGCAGAACCGCTGTGTGCGCTGCACACCTCCCACAAGAACGCCCTGATGATTTCTTGAGCATGTTCTTCCTGGAGATGGGTGCGATATGGGCTGAACGCCTCACAGAGCATCCACCGAAGTCGGGCGAGCAAGCCCGCTTCGTCGAGCGGGTTAAGGGTGAGGGGGACATCTTCGCGCACCAGCCACGGGCCCGCATCCATGGAGTTCGTCAATGACGGGTCCGGAGTCTGCCATGGGGCCTCGTGGAACATCCACCAGTCGCGCTCCTGGTCTGCCTCGAGCATCATCGCGTGGAACAGCGGGTCTCGGAGGAAGGAGTTCAGGACTTCTCGGTGGTTTGCGTGGGTGACCGGAGTGTCGGCGCTTGCCTTGAGGAGAAGGGTGTTGCTGTTCATGGTCGTGTCGACCGCCGTCAAGAACGCGTTGACCGCAGGACGTTTCAGGTCCGCAAACAAGGACCGCACTCCGATGTCCCCCACCATTCCGAAAGCCACACAACTTCTTGCTGGTGGCACACCCTTTATCCCGCGACCGACACAACCTGTCGTCGCTCAGGTCGCCACATCATCATCACGACCCCAGAAACTTCGCCTCTCATTTACGGGCGGCTTCTCCCCCACAGCAGCAGCCGTCGAGGCCATCGGCGCGCTCTCCCCCGTGGTCCTCGCCACCCATCCGGTCAGGATTGTCACTTGCTGCGGCGTCAACCGGTGGCGGAGGCCACGTGCTTCCCGCGCCCCGCCGATATTCCGTACGCGCCCTTCACGACGTGGAGGGAACGGCACGACGGTGGCATGCCGGAGCGTCCGAACTTCGAGATGGAGGGATTTCCCATGAGCGCGGGGCGTTGTCAGACCTGTCTGCGATGGTGTGTTGGGGGGGGGTGCAAGGAGCCGCCCGCATCGGCGCTGGAGGGGGCATGGTGGCAGGTCGGGATGGCGGCTGGGCAGGCGTGGGCAGGGAGGGCTGGCAGAACTACAACGAGATCCGGGGGCGCCTCGATCAGGGTGCCGATCCGGAGGTATGGCGCGGTGGGCGGCCTCTGCACCAGGCGGTTGGGGTCGGCTCACCAGAGGTCGTCGCGGAACTGGCACGACGCGTGGCGAACGTGGACGCACTTGAGTACGGGACGACCGCGTTGTGGGAAGCCGTGATGTGCAATCAACCGGACAACGCGCGTGCCCTCGCCGCTGCTGGAGCAGACCCCTGGCGGTCCTTGATCGGTGGCTGGTCGCCGGGGCGGCTCAGCTTGGCCGGGCCGACGGCGGACCTGTTCACGGTGCCTGAGGGAGAACGCGGGCTGACCGAAGCGGAGCGCGCAGCGTCGCAAGAAGGCAAACGGCTTGTCGCAGCACTGGGAGACCTGTGCTACGAGGGCACGGGACTTGCATGCGTCGCCGGAATCGACGCCCCGGAAGCGGTACGTCGCCTGGAGGCGACGCCGGCGGCGGGCCAGGATCTGGAGGAACTGCTGGAGGATCCGTCCGAGTACGACATGGATGAGGGCCTGCAGATCATCGGTGTGACGACCGTGCCGGGCGGCTGCGTCGTCACCCAGCCGTGGGGGTACGCGCCGCAGATGCCAGGCGTGCTGACCCGGCTGTCCAAGGCCACCATCTGCTACGGCCTGTACGCCAACCCCAAGAGCGGCAACCAAGGCAGCATCGCCCGCAACGGGACCATCGAAGGCTGGGACCTCCACCCTGGCGGCGGACCAGACGTGGACGGCACGCCCGAGGAGGTCCTCGCCTCCTACCTCTACCGCTACAACGGGGTGGCCTACTCGTGTGCCTTCGTGGGACTGCGGCTGACCGATGCGCGCGCCGTCGTCGGGCCACCCGACATGTGGGTCGAACTGCCGCAGCGTGACTATTGGACGCATTGACGCAGGGCTGCGGCGAGCAGTTCGTGTTGATGCCCTGGGAATCTCCCCGTACTGGCGAAGGCCGGAGCGAGATTCCGGAAGTGGGGTTTCTTCACGAGTGCTATCGAGGCCCCGAGAGTGGCTTCACCGCTCTGGAGAGTCGGGGCCCCGCCAGCACTCAAGGCGCCATCGAGACCGCCTACGACACCCTCGCGGCGCGGGGCTTTCACCCGCGCATCCGCCCCGAACTGCATGGGTGACTCTGTGCTTCAGTTGGCCCTTTAGTGCGTGAGTTGGCCCGCTGAGCGTGGGAGTTGGCCCGCAGGTGTGACGTTTCGAGACAGATGACTTCTGGTCGAGCGACCTGACGCCTCAGCGCAGTTCCCCACCATCGGCGGCGAGGCGAGTAAGTCGTCGAGGGGGCTGCCGGTGCCACCGTGATGCGGCACCTGGTCGCGGTCACCCGTCCCGACCGGGGCGATCTTCCTGTCGCGCCAGGGGGGTGGTGGCCCAGCCGTGTTCCAGCAGGGCGAACAAGTCACGCATGGTCCGGGCCGGGTCTTCGCTTGCACGGGCGATGCTGGGGGCTTCCAGGGTGAAGCGTGCCAGGCCGGTGACGGCGGAAGCGTCCGGAGCAAGCCCGGTGGCATCGGCAAGGGTGGCGGCCAGCGTCTTCTCGTGGCGCGACCACATGCGCCGGGCGTAATCCCGCAGCGCGGGAGTGGATTCGACGAGGACGAAAGTGGGGTCGTCGGTCCGCACGACGGTACGGGTGTGCACCATGTGGTCGCGCAGGGCGTGCAGCACGGACTGACCGGGGGCTCGGTCGCGAACGGCGGCGACCAGGGCGCTCTCAACGTCCGCGTCCAGGTCGAAGACGAGGGCTTCCTTGCTGGGGAAGTGCTTGAAGAGCGTGCTCAGCGAGACGTCGGCCGCCTCCGCCACCTCGCGTACACCGACGTTGTCGAAGCCATGCTCGGTGAAGAGTCGCGCTGCGGCATCTGCCAGAGCCTGCCTGGTCTGGGCCTTCTTGCGCTCACGGCGTCCTGTCGTTGTCTCGGCCATGCCCCCACCTTATCCCCTTGTGGGGACTCGATCGTAAAGGCGATCGGATGAAAAGTCGGAGCAGTTGTACTTTTGGAGCTGCTGTGTTTCTGTGTGCGGGTACGTGTGACCGGCACCCAGCCGCCGGAACCCGGGGAGCCGCGATGCCCCGCGCCATTCCCCAGGGCCTCGACACAAGACGCCGGCCACTCCCTTCATCCGTAGAACGGAGCGTGACCCTCATGTCCGCCACCCCTCGCATCGCGATCACCGGCGCCGGCCTCGGCGGCCTCGTCTGCGCGCGCGTCCTGCAGCAGCACGGCGTGCCGGTCACCGTCTTCGAGCAGGAGACCGACCCCCACTCCCGCGCGCAGGGCGGCACCCTCGACATCCACGAAGACACCGGCCAGGCGGCTCTGCGCGCAGCCGGACTGTTCGACCAGTTCCTCGCCCTGTCCCGGCCCGAAAGCCAGGAGTGGCGCCTGTACGACCGCCACGCGACCCTGATACGCCACGACCAGGCCGGCGAAAGCGATCTGAGCAGGCCCGAGATCGACCGCGGCCAGCTGCGCACCCTCCTGCTGGACTCCCTCGACCCCGGCACGGTCCGCTGGGGCCACCCCGTAAGGGCCGTCACCCCGCTACCCCGCGGCACCGCCCGCCTGCACCACCACGACGGCACCGCCGAGGACTTCGACCTGGTCATCGGCGCCGACGGCGCCTGGTCCCGGGTGCGCCCCGCGCTGTCCGACGCCCAACCCTCCTACGCCGGTGTCACGATGGTGGAAGCCCATTTCGACGATGTCGACCTCCGTCACCCTGGCATCGCCCACCTGGTCGACCGCGGCACCATGTCGGCCAAGGCGGGCCGCCGCAGCCTGGTGATGCAGCGCAACAGCAACGGACACGTCCGCGCCTACATCACTTTCCGCGGCCCCCAGGACTGGCACGCCGGCCTCGACCTCGCAGACACCGAAGCCGTACGCGCCCGCCTCCTCGCCCAGTACCAGGGCTGGCACGAAAGCCTGCTGGCCATCCTGCGCGACAACGAGGGCGGTTTCATCAACCGGCCCATGTTCGTCCTTCCCGTCCCTCACTCCTGGCAGCGCGTCCCCGGCATCACCCTGCTCGGCGACGCCGCCCACCTGATGCCGCCCGTCGGCGTCGGTGCCAACCTCGCCCTGCTCGACGGCGCCGAACTCGCCCAAGCCGTCATCGGCCACCCCACCATCGACGAGGCCGTCGACGCCTACGAGAGCGTCATGCTGCCCCGCGGCATCGACAATGCGAAGACCGCCCAGCAGATGCTCAGCACCCTCATGCCCGACACCGACACCGACGACGCCGCCTTCCCTGACACTCTCTGGCCGGCCAGTAACCTCCCGGACTCGCGCCCCGCTCACGCCGGTTGAGCCTGGCCGACAACGCACCGCCCCGACGCCCGCCGAAGGGACAGCAGTCCACCGGATGGCGCGCGCAGCAGCTACGCGACCGACCAGCGAAGCACCTGGGCCCAGGTCAGGCCATCGTCTCGATGTCATCCACTTCTCCTTCGCATCGAAAAGTCGCAGCAGGATGACGGATATGCGTCTGGGGTCTCGAGGAAAGAGGTACGGCTCAGCGCTCGCGACGCAGGAAGTCGCGGGCGCCGCGCAGCGTGGTGCGCAAGGTGCGTTGCGTCCGAGTGCTGTCCAAGCGGACGTCCAGCGCCCCTGGGGAACCGGTGCCGGCGCGGCAGCCGGCGGTCAGCACGGAGGCGTCCAATTCATCGCGGTCGGCGATCAGAACACCGAGCTCATGCCGGCTGACTGCCTCTGATCCTGCAAGGTGGCACACGCCTGCGTGATCGGAGGCAGCCAGCTCAAGGATGGCTCGGGCGAGGTCGGCGACATGAACAGGGCACCGGATGTCATCGGTGAACAGCACGCCATTTCGTCGTCCGGCGGCCAGATCGTGGAGGAATGTCTCGTGCACGGAGCCACCGTCGCCGATGATCAGCGAGGTGCGAGCGATGACGGCGGCCGGGGCGCACAGGCGGATCGCCGTTTCGGCCGCAGCCTTCGCAGCCCCGTATGGGGTGATCGGATCCGGCGTGGCGGACTCGTCGTAGCGGACGTCGGCGCCGGAGAAGACTGCATCACTGGACACATGCACCAGCCGGGATCCGTGCGAAGTGGCAGCCATCGCCAGGCAGATCGCGCCGTCGGCCGTGGTTGCCCAGTCGGCCTTGCGATACGCCGCATTGATGACAACGTCCGGCTGAGTCTCCCTGAGCGCCGGGGCGATCTCCTCGCTGCGACGTAGGTCCATGGACAGCCAGTGAATCCCGGGGATGTCGCCGGCGCGGGTCGCGAAAGTCGCCGTCACGGCGTGCCCGGTGGCCGACGCCTGCTGAGCCAACTCGCGGCCCAGAAAGCCACTGCCGCCTACGATCAGGATGTTCATGATCCGCCACGTTAGGGCCCCGCGTTTCGTCACGTCATCCGGCTACCGGGCCAGTCCAAGGCTCAGCCGGGCCAACTCAAGCGCTAAAGGGCCAGCCAACTGAAGCCCTCAGCGACCGCCCGCGACCGCTGGCGTCAGCTGGCACGCCTGAATATTCGCTTGAACGTCGGGCCGCTGCTCGGCATCGTGAACACGGTGAACGACGTACCCGAGCGGTGGAGCCAGGCCAGCGTCTACCCCGACATGTGGGCGGACCCCGAGGAGGATCCCCGCAACAGTGACGGGGTCAGCCCGGACGGTGAGTTGGCCACGCTGCAGGACTTCCTGAGCGGCTATCGACTGACCCTGCAGATGAAGTGCGAGGGGTTGGAACCGGAGAATCTGGCGCGCCGGTCGGTGCCGCCGTCGACCATGTCCTTGCTGGGTCTGGTCCGCCATCTTGCCGAGGTGGAGCGGGACTGGCGCAATTGGGTTGCGCCAGGAGACCCGGCACCGAAGCTGTACGGAGCGCGTGATGGCGACTTCGAGGGAGCCGTTGCGGAGCAGGCGCTGGTCGAGGGCGCCTTCGCCGATCTTGCTCGCGAACAGGCGGCAACCGATGCGGTACTGGCCGAGTATCCGGATCTGGGCGCGCGGGTGGGTCGCGACGGCAACACGGTCCGGGAGCTGTGGGTCCACCGGATCGAGGAGTACGCCCGCCACTGCGGGCACGCCGATCTACTGCGCGAATGCATCGACGGCCGGGTAGGGCAATAGCACTCTCGACCCGCGGGAAGTCCGTCCCGCGTCCGTCCCGCTTGAGCGGAGACAGCCGGGCGACGTCTTCGTCCCGGCTCTCGTGGCCCTCGGCCGTGGCGCCCTCGGTGTGGAGCTGGGCGACGGCGGCGTCGATGTACCACGTGACCAGGGAGCCGGCCACCCACAGCCCGGCAGCGTCGCCCGCCAGAACCGCTGGTCGTCCAGGCCGCGGAAGCGCGGGAAGAAGGTGTAGCCCACCGGACGCCACAGGCCCGCCAATCGTCGACCGGATGGAACCGCCCGGACCACACCGGGTCGACGAGACGAGGTGAGCGATGCAGCCGTGGCACAAGGACGCCGGCGCGGACAGCGCTGCGCCGGGCACTTGCGGTTCTCCCCCAGTCGGGCCCCGATTCGTACTGCTACGAGCAGCGGTTGCGCGGCCGCCGCGGCTGAGGACGCCACCCCCTCGCAGCTCGCCGCGGTCTCCCACCCAGCGCGCCGGCAGCCCCGTACGCAGCAGGCCACGCGGACCAGCTCTGGGCGCCGACCCGGGCGCAGATTCTTGAAAACTTCAACGGCCAGGGGTGCTCACGTTTCCTCAGTTGGTTGTGGGTGGGGGGAGGGCGGAGAGTGCAGAGCGCGACGGCGGCCCGCCGGCGGTGAGATCGGCGGGCCGTCAGGGTGCCGGGCCGGGGCACCCCGACGCTACCCAGGACGACCTCGAACTGTGGGGAGTCCCCGCGCTGCCTGGCGGTGATCACGATGGACATGGGCTTCTGCTCCTGCTCGACGGCCAGGTGGAGCTTGGTGGTCAGACCGCCGCGCGAGCGCCCGAGGCCGTGGTCGTCGGGCTCGGTGGTGACACCGCCGGGCCGTCCTTCTGCAGGTCAGGGCCTTCGCGTCGGCCCGGGCTTGGCGCTGGGTGAAGATGCGCTGCCAGGTGCCGTCGCGCTGCCATCGGCGGTACAGGTCGTACACCCGGCCCCACGGCCCGTACTCGGCGGGCAGGTCACAGCGCCGCGACGTCGAGCACCAGCTTGCCGGTGGTTGCCCCCGCCTCGATCCGGCGGTGCGCTTCGGCGACTCGCTCCAGCGGTAGGGCCTCGACCTGTACCTGCAGCTCTCCCTTGGCTGCGGCCTTCACCGCGCGGTGCAGTGCCCGGCCCGTCTCGTCGGGGTGGGCGGCGGCGAAGGCGGCCAGGTTGAAGCCGGAGACCGTCTTGTTGGTGAACCACAGTTCGTTGGCCGGGACGCCGACGTCCTCAGCGCCCGAGGCATTGCCCATGATCACCAGACGTCCCATGGAGGCCAGCCGGTCCAGGCTCGCTCGGCGGGTGGGGCCGCCGACCATGTCGACCACGATGTCGAACTCGCCGGCGTCGGCGAGCTGGTCACGGAGGATTACCTCGTCGTAGCCGAAGCCCTTGGCGGTGTCGATCTTGGCGGTGCTGCCGACCGTACCGACCACGCGGCCCGCGCCCAGTAGACGGGCGGCCTGGCCGAGTTGGCTGCCTACGCCGCCGGCAGCGGCGTGCACCAGGACGCTCTCGCCGGGAGCGATGCGGGCCACCCGGTCGAGCACCAGGAAGGCGGTGGTGCTGTTGGACGGCAGAGCCGCGGCCGTGCCCATTCCGATGTCCAGGCCGTCCAGCGGGGCGACCAGGTCCGCCGAGGTGACCGCCACCTCGGCGTAGCCGCCGGAATCGACGATCGTCAAGGCGGCCACCGGCTGGCCGGGCCGCAGATCCTCGACGCCCTCGCCGACGGCACGGACGTATCCGGCGACCTCGATGCCCGGTACGAAGGGCAGCGGCACATCGACCACGCCGCGGCGGTAGAGGATCTCGGCGAAGTTCGCCCCCGCGTAGGCCACGTCGATAGCGACCTGGCCCGGCCCCGGGGTGGGGATCGGTACGGTGTCGACGCGGAGCACCTCGGCGTCGCCGAACTCGGGGATGGTCACTGCCTTCATGTGCGTGTCGTTGCTGTTCATGGCAGTGATCCTGCCGCCTCGTCAGGGGACCGGACAGTGTCGGTTCATCCTGGGTGTGCCACTACCAGGCTGCGCCGCCGCATCAGCTCCTCCAGCCGCTGCTGGGTGTCGGTGCCCGGGCGGGGGTTGTGCAGGATCAGATGGTGCCCGGGGTGCTCGGGCAGCGGCAGCAGTGTGGCGTCGAAGACCAGAGTCCCGGCCGTGGCGTGGTCGACCGCCTTCACCGCACTGGTGTGCTCGGCCACATCGTGGCGCGCCCACAGCTCCGCGAACTCCGGGCTGACCACGGCCAGGTCGCCGGCGATGCGCTCGAACTCCGGATCGTCCGGGTAGCGCGCCGCATCGGCCCGGAAGCCGGCGGCCACATCCGGCGCGGTCTCGGCCCAGTGCCGGTGCAGTACCCGGTAGCGGGCGTTGGTGAAGAAGGAGACCAGGCAGTTGTGGTCGGTCTCGCCATAGCCGAACACCTCCCGGGCCATGTCGTTGACGGCCGTGAAATTCCAGTGGCGGTCACGGATGTAGCCGGGCCGCGGCAGCCAGGAGTCGAGCAGCCGTTGCAGCTCCGGCGAGGTGGGCATGGACGGCGCGGACACGTCCCGTGGTGGGTTGAGCCCGGCGAGCCGGTACAGGTGCACGCGTTCGGCCGCATTCAGCAACAACGCGCGAGCGATGGCGCCGATGACCTCTTCGGACACCGTGATGTCGCGCCCCTGCTCCAGCCACGTGTACCACGACACCCCGACCCCGGAGAGCACCGCGACCTCCTCGCGCCGCAGTCCCGGGGTGCGCCGTCGACCGCCTTCCGGCATACCGACGTCGGCCGGCGAGACCCGCGCCCTGCGGCTGCGCAGGAACTCCCGCAGCTCGGTGCGGCGGCGGTCACGAGATATGGAGGAGTCAGCACTGGCCATGAGTCAAACCTTAAGGCCGTGCCGTTGCACAGCCCGCAAAGGCCCTCTGGTAGGACTCCGTTAGGTCTTCCTGTCGCTCTTGATCAGGAGCATGTGGAGTGTGTGGAGTGTGTGGATGCACTCGAAGTGACCCGGGTTCGGGCGAAGTTGGCGTTGTTCGTGGAGGATGTGTTCGCCTCGGTACCGCGAAAGGACCAGCGGGCCAAGGGCGACTGCTATCTGCGGGGACTGATGCTGGATGGTCGCCGCAAGTCCGTCCAGGCCATGGCTTCGCGGCTGCGATTGACTCCGGGTTCCCCGGCGACGGATACAAGCGCACTGACATGGACGGCTACACGCAGTTCTACTGCACCGGTCACACCGAGGACGCCACCGACTTGTTGCCGCTGGATGACCGGCTGCTGATGCGCTGCGACATGGGGCACGGATCGTCGGGCGGCCCGATGGCCAACACCAATGGCCAGATCATCGGTGCCAACAGCCACGGTGAAGACGACAGCGACGGGCATCCGGCCAGCGACAAGCTGTTCTCTTCGGCTCACCAGGACAATGCGGTGGCCGTGATCAACAAGATCAACGAACTCAACTGACGTACCCAGCAACACCGGGGCCCCCGCATCCACGACAGGATGCGGGGGCCCCTTGCTGTGCGGCCCTACTCGGCGGCTGTATCGGTCTTGCGCCTGCGTGCTGCCCACACCACGGCGCCGCCCGTCAGGACCGCGCCCACTGCCACGGCGAGCGTCTGCGCCGGGCCCGTCGTCCACACGTCGCCCGGCTGCGGCCCGGCAAAACCTGGGTCGATGTTGTCGGCCTTGGGGGTGTTCACCGTCTGCTGGTGGATGTACCGGCCCCGGATCTCGCCGGTGGTCAGCAGCTCCCACCCGTCCGGCTTGGTCTTGCCCGCCTTGTCCAGTTCGGCGGTCCAGGCCGTAATGAGGCCCTCTCGGGTCTGCGGGATGGGCTGGGCCGCAGCCTTCGAGGAGACCGTCACCTGCGGCTGATGGTCCCAGGGGGATGCGACCGCGAGTGCCGTCGCCGCCCCGGCCGCGAACGCCACTGCTCCTATCGCCCATGCCTTCTTGCGTGTCACCGTGCTCCCTCCCGTGCCGCGCCCATCTCCACGGTGCCATATGGGTGGCGCCCTGTGCACTGGAGCGGCTTTCCGCCGTACTGGGCAGGGGAGTTGTGCGGCCCGGCACCTGGCTACTGGATACTCGCGGCGCCCTGTGCCGGTACACCGGGCGGGCGCCTGCGGTCCGCCGTGGTGCGGCGGCCTCCCATGCTGTGCGGCGTTCCTCCCACCGGTAGGTGTGGTGGTAGCCGACGATGCGGGCTTCGGTGCAGTGGTGGATGTCGGCGACCTGCCACAGGTCGTGTTCGGACCGGCCGATGGTGAGGAAGGTCCGCGCGACCCGCCACAAGATCAATTATCAGACACGGCCTGGTGTCCTGCGCCGGGAATTCGATCAAGATATGCGGCGAGGCGTTCGAGGATCTCGTCTGCGCTCTTCGTCCAGGTGAAGGGGCGGAGGTTCTCCTTCCAGGTCTTGATGCAGTCCCGGATGTCCCTCTCCAGCGCCTGGAGGTTCTTGTGGACCCCGCGTCGTATCTGCTGGTCCGTCAGGAGTCCGAACCAGCGCTCGACCTGGTTGAGCCAGGAGGAGTAAGTGGGCGTGAAGTGCATGTGGAACCTGGGGTGGGCCTCCAGCCGCTTCCTGACCGCCGGCGACTTGTGGGTGCCGTAGTTGTCGCAGACCAGGTGCACATCCAAGTGGCTGGGGACCTCCTCGTCGAGCTTGGCGAGGAACTTCTTGAACTCCACGGCCCGGTGGCGCCGGTGGATCGAGCCGATGACCTCGCCGGTGGTCACGTCCAGAGCGGCGAACAGGGTGGTGACGCCGTGGCGCACATAGTCGTGGGTGCGGCGCCCAGGCATGCCCGGCATCATCGGCAGTACCGGCGCGGACCGGTCCAGCGCCTGGATCTGCGACTTCTCATCCACACACAGGACCAGGGCACGCTCGGGCGGATCGAGGTAGAGGCCGACCACGTCGCGGACCTTGTCGATGAACTGCGGGTCGTTGGACAACTTGAACGTGTCCACCTGATGCGGCTTGTGGCCGAACGCCTTCCAGAGCCGGCCGACCGTGGACTTCGACAGTCCGCTCTCAGCGGCCATCGAAGCTCTCGACCAAGGGGTGGCGTCCTTCGGGGACCGCTCCAGCGTGGCGACAACCACCTCCTCGACCTGGTCATCGGTGATCTTCCGCGGGCCGCCGGGCCGGGGCTCGTCCACCAGCCCGTCCATCCGGAGTTCCAGGAAGCGCCGCCGCCACTTGCCCACGGACTGCGGCCAGATGCCAAGCTCCTCGGCGACCGGCCGGTTCGACTTGCCGTCCGCGCACCCCAGCACGATCCGGCACCGCTGAGCCAGCGCCTGCGAAGACTTCGCCCGCCGCGACCATCGCACCAACGTCGCCCGTTCCTCTTCGGACAACACCAGCTCGGCCATCGGCCGCCCCATCTTCGCTATGAAAGCAGTCTACTTATTCAACGAATTCCCGGCGCAAGACACTGGGCCCTGTCGTGAGTACTGGGTCCGCGTCGCTCCGCCTCGGTCCGCGTCGGTCCGGTCGATACCGGTCTTCAGGTCAGGCAGTCGGACGATAGCGGTCCGGTACGGGAGGTGTGGGGCAGGTCCTCAGGGTCGATGTCTCAAGGCTGCGCCAGGTAGTCGGCGAGGGTGCGGCGGTTTCGTTGGAGACCGTCGATACGCTCGTCCACGGCCGCCAACTCCCGTTCCAGGATGTCCCGCAGGTCCCCACACCAGTCGAACGCCGGCCGTTCGCCCTGGGCGCACGGCAGCACCGAACGGATCACCTCGGTAGACAGACCTGCCGTCAGCAAGACACGCACCTGCCGCACGGTGACCACCGAGTCCTCGTCATAGTGGCGGTAACCGTTCGGACCACGCCTGACGTCCAGCAGTCCCTGCTCCTCGTAGTACCGCAGCAACCGCGTGCTGACCCCGGTACGCCGGGACAACTCCCCGATCAGCATCTAACCCGCCCCGTCCGAGGTTGACCTTCCCATCGATGTGAAGGCATAACGTCGACGCGTGAGCAGGCATTCCGCGCGCGTCAACCGCGGTGCCGGCAGGCTCCGTTCTTCCGTTCACTCGATTACGTACTGCTGGAGTGATGTATGACCTCTTTCGTTGCTCAACGCAATGGCCGGGCGGCGACCGCCGAGGAGTTGGCGCCGCTCGCTTTCGCGGGCTACGCCCATTTCACTGTTCTGCAGGTGCGTGGGGGCCGGGTCCGGGGCCTCGACCTGCATCTGGAACGGCTGCGGTCCGCCTCGAAGGAGATGTTCGGGCAGGCATTGCCCGACGACCGGGTCCGGTCATATCTGCGGGCGGCGCTGGCGGCCGGACCGGCTGACCTCTCACTGACGGCCACGGTGTACCCGCCGTCGGGCGAGTTCACCGTGCCTGGGGCCGATGTCGAGCCCGAGGTGCTGGTCCGCACCGGACCGGCCGCGTCCGGTCCGCAGGGCCCGTTGGCGCTGGCGACGGTCGCCTACGAACGGTTCCTCCCGACCGTGAAGCATGTGGGTGAGGTGGCCAAGACGCATGCCCTCCGTCAGGCCGTTGGACGGGGCTTCGACGACGCCGCCTTCGTTGACCGTCAGGGCCGGCTCAGCGAGGGGTCCATCTGGAATCTGGCCTTCTGGGACGGCACCGCGGTGGTGTGGCCCGCGGCCGAGATGCTGGGCGGGACCACGATGGGCATCGTCCGCCGGCAACTGGATCGCCTCGGTGTCCCCCAGCGCGTCCAGGAGGTCACGCTCGCCGACCTGCCGATGTTGGCCGGGGGTGTCGTCATGAACTCATGGACGCCAGGTGTGGCGGTACACCGGATCGGCTCTGCCTCCTTGCCTGAAGCACCGTCCTTCTTGGAGCTGCTCCACCGGGCCTACCAGGCCGAACCCCTCACCTCGCCGTGAGCCGGGTCCTGCTCAGCCATCGGCCGGGCCCGGTCCGTCACCGCGGTCCATCACTCCGGGAGACGGCAGCTGCGCCGCCCGGTCCACCGGCTTCGTCGTCGAGCCGGTCGACGAGGAGCATCGCCGCATCGTCCGCCAGGAGGTCCTCGGTGTGGCGGAGCAACCCCTGCCGCAGGTGTTCCAGGAACTCCGGCGGGGTGCAGGCCTGCACCGCTTCCATCGCCTCGGGCAGGGGGAAGAAGTCGTTGTCGCGATTGCGGGCTTCGGTCACACCGTCGGTGTGCAGCAGCAGACGGTCGCCCGGTGCGAACGGATAGCTCTCCGCCTCGGCGGGGGAACCGGTGACAAATGCTTCCAGACCGAGAGGCGGCAGTGGCGAGGCGGGCGTCAGGGCCTGAGCCTTGCCCCGGTGCAGCACCAGCGGAGGGGGATGACCGCGGTTGACCAGCTGAACCACAGGCCCGTCCGGCACCTGGGCCACGAGCGCGGTGACGAATCCTTCTGCCAGAACTTCGTCGTCGACGGCACCGGGCACGGCGCACTCCCGTTGCAGCGCGGCCGCGCAGTGGTTCATGACCTCCACCAGTTCCTCCTCGTAGTGCACCGCCTCCCGGAATGCGCCCAGCACGGCCGCGGCCGAGCGCACCGCAGGCAGTCCCTTCCCGCGGACGTCCCCCACGATTATCCGGACCCCATACCGGGTCTGCACGGCCTCGTACAGATCACCGCCGATCTGCGCCCCGGTCTCGGCCGCGAGGTACATGCTGGCCGCCCGCACCGGGCCCAGCCGGGCGGATACCGGGCGCAGCAGGACCTCCTGTGCTGCCACGGCGATCCGGCGGACCTGGTTGAGTTCGTTCCGGCTGCGCGTCCGCATGGCTGTGCTCATGACGAAACTGGCCGCGGACACCAGGAGAAGAGCCAGGAGGTTGCTATAGACCTGCTGGCTCCCCCACGCCTGGTTGTAGGTGGCGGTGGTCACGCTGACGGCCAGGGCCAGAGCCGCCGCCGCGACGGTGCCCTTCGGACCCATCGTCACCGCGGCCAACGCCGGAGTGGCGGTGAGGAGAGGGCCGGTATACAGAAAGTGTGCGGGTGAGAGTTCGATGGCCACCACGAACAGTGCGATCGCGAAGGGCACCCACTGCAGGGATGTGCAGAGGACCCGGCTTTGACCGCCCGCTCCTGATCGAGGAGATGAGCGGGGAGGCGACCGCATGGCTACAGCCTGCCTCGGTGAGGCCCAACGTTCCACTCCGTGCGTCCGAGGCATGCGGTGCCACGTCACCGAACGGGGGCGTGGGACCGCGCCAGCTCTTGGCAGCAGGCATCGGCCCGTCCATGGTCAGGATGGCGGTGCAGCGTCTGCGGTGGGCCTCCGAGTGGGCCAAGATCGAGTTGTCGGCGGCCGACGGGACCGCCGTCGATCCGGCGTACGCCGCGTCGGTCCGCCAAGGATCCGCTGTGCCTGGACGCGACGCCCGGACCGCAGCCCATCCGCCTTGGAGCGCTGATGAGCAGATGACCAGCAACCCCAGCGATGCACCGGTTCCCTCGACGGCCGGTATCGGCAATGGCCCTGCCGTCTCCCGCGAGGAGTTCGACGCGCTCTTCGAGACGGTCCGTACGTGGGGCCGCTGGACGCCGGCCGACCGCGGCGCCTGGAACCGGGTGTCTGCGGAGCACGTACGGCGGGCCACCACCCTGGTCCGGTCGGGAACCGTCGTCCCGATGGGGCGCCCGTGGGACACGGCACCTGGACCGGACAACAGTCGGCCCGCCCTGCATTACATGTCTGACCTGGGTGATGTTGAGGCCCCCGAGCCCTCCGTGCACAAGGACTTCCTCGCCGTCGATTACCACGGCAAGGCCGTCAGCCATCTGGATGCGCTGTCCCACATCGCCTACCGCGGGCACCTCTACGACGGCGGCGCCGCGCGTGAGCTGGTCACCGCCGCAGGTGCCCGCTTCGGGGCCGTCTCCGCGCTTGGCCCCCTTGTGGCCAAAGGCGTGCTCCTGGATCTTCCCGCCGTTCTGGGCGAGAAGTGGCTCGAACCCGGACGGGCTGTGCACGCCGAGGACATCGTTGCCGCGGAGGGGGCGCTCGGCGTGACGATCGGCGAGGGCGATGCGGTGCTGCTGCGGTCCGGGCGCTTCCGCCGCCGCCGGGAACTGGGTGCCTGGAATCCCGACGCGGCGAGCGCGGGCTTCCACGTGGACGCCATGCCCCTCCTGGCCGAGCGCGGCATCGCCGTGCTGGGCGGCGACGGCGACAGCGATGTACGGCCCTCGCCGGTCGACGGCCTGCATTCCCCGGTTCATGCGCTCGCCGTCGCCGCGATGGGGGTCCCGCTGCTGGACAACCTCGACCTCGAGGCACTCTCCGCGGTCGGGGCCGATACGGGCCGTTACGAGTTTCTCTTTCTGGTGGCCCCCCTGAACATTCCTGGCGGCACAGGGTCGCCCGTCAACCCGATCGCGGTCCTGTGACGGCCGTCAACGCCATGATCACCTCGGTCGGTTCGCCGAATACCCGGAGCCCCTCTTCCCTGCCCGCGCTCGGCGGCGCCATCTATACATAGGCCTACAATTGGATCAAATGGGACGGCTGCTCCGGCGTACGGGTGGCCCTTGGCGGCACGTACGGATGTGGGAAGTGATTGGGATGGGGCTCGCGGGAGATGACATCGGTCCCGCACGCGCCCGTGAGCAGTTTCTTCGCGGTGAGCCGGTCGAGGGCGCCGTACGCAGCTCGATCTTGAATTCATGGCAGCGTTCCCAGTCGCTGGGGCTCTCACCGGACGGATGCGAGCTGCCTTACGACCAGGATCTCGACCTGGACGGCCGACTCGTCCGCGCCGCGGTGCCCGTACTGGACCGGCTGCAGTCCAGGTTCGCGGGCAGGACCATGAACGTGTCCCTTGCCGATGGGCGCGGTGCCGTGCTGCAACGCCGTTTCGGCCAAAGCGCGATGGTCCGGCATCTGCCACCGATCCAGAGCGTCCCCGGCTTCGTATTCGCGGAACAATTCGGCGGGACCAATGGAATCGGTCTGGCACTTGCGGAAAGAAAACTGATCAACGTTTACGGAGCCGAGCATTTCGCCGAACGCGCCCAGTCGAATGCATGTGCGGCGATTCCCATCCGGGATCTGCTCAGTGGGCGCATAGAAGGCATTCTTTGCTTCGGCTATCCGATGGCCGATGCGGATGCCGCGCTGAACGCCCTGATCCGCAGGGCGGCCGGCATCATCGAGCGCCGGATGCTGGAACAGAGTTCGACGCGAGAGCGCGCCCTGCTGCAGGCGTATCTCGACGCCAGGCGCCGCTCGCCGACCGGGACAGGCAACGGGCAGCTGGGCGAGCTCGCCGAGAGCGGGCTGGACTGGCGTGACCAGATGATCCTCAAGGAGCGGGCCACCGACCTGATCTCCTCGGCCCAACGAGCCGCCGTCGAGGTACCCCTGCCCGGCGGCCGACGCGTCACCTTGCTGAGCAGCCCGGTGACCAGCTCCTGCGGAGTGGAGGGCGTCATCATCGAAGCGGTCCTTCCCTCGCAGCAGCAGCCCCTCGCCGTCCGCGCCGAAGCCGGCGTGCCGCCCAACCCGCCGGCACAGCCGGTCCTCGCCCCCACCACCGCGCTGCGCGAGAGCCGCCCCGGCCCCGTACCCGGCCGAGCGGTCACGACGGCCCGCACGCCCGGCACCACCGGAAGTACCGGCACCCCCGGAAGTACCGCTGACGGTACGACCAGTGGGCTGGTGCTGCTGGGCGAGCCGGGGGTGGGCACGTACGCCGTGGCGGCCCGACGACGCCTGGAGCTGCTGTCCGAGGCCAGCACCCGCATCGGCACCAGCCTGGACGTGAGCCGCACCGCCCGGGAACTCGCCGAGATGGCCGTCCCGCGCCTGGCCGACTTCGTCACCATCGACCTTCCCGAAGCGGTGCTGCGCGGCGAGGAACCGACCGATCCGCGCGCCGGCCTGCACCGCACGGTGGTCCACGGCTATCGCGACGACTGCCCCTTCTACCCGGCCGGTGCGCGGGTCGATCTTCGCCCGACCACTCCCCAACTCCGCTGTCTGACCAGCGGACAGCCGGTACTCGAGCCCGACCTGAGAGCCGCTCCGGGCTGGATCGCCCAGGATCCCGCGGCCGCCCAGCGCATCCTCGGCCACAACGTCCACTCCCTGATCGCCGTCCCCCTGATCGCCCGCGGCATCGCCCTGGGCGTAGCAAGCTTCTACCGTTCGCGGGACCCCGCCCCCTTCGGGGACGACGACCGTTCCCTGGCCCAGGAACTCGCCACCCGCGCTGCCATCTGCATCGACAACGCCCGCCGGTACACCCGCGAACACACCATGGTCGTGGCTCTGCAGCGCAGCCTGCTGCCGCACAGCTTCCCCGAGCTGAACGCCGTCGAGGTCGCCTACCGCTATCTGCCTGCCGAGTCCGGAGTCGGCGGGGACTGGTTCGACGTCATCCCCCTCTCCAGCAGCCGCGTCGCCCTTATCGTCGGGGACGTCGTCGGCCATGGAATGCACGCCGCCGCCACCATGGGCCGACTGCGCACCGCCGCCCGTAACTTCGCCGAACTGGACCTCGCCCCGGACGAGGTCCTCACCCACCTCGACAATCTGGTGGGGCGCCTCGACCGGGACGAGGGCCATGAGGAATCCTCCGCCGATGGCACCGGCATCATCGGCGCCACCTGCCTGTACACGATCTACGACCCCGCCTCGCAGCAGTGCGTGATGGCCCGAGCCGGCCACCCCCCGCCCGCGCTGGTCCGCCCCGACGGCGCCGTCACCTTCCCCGACCTGCCGGCCGGCCCGCCTCTGGGCCTGGGCGGGCTCCCCTTCGAAACCGCCGAATTCCACCTCCCCGAAGGCAGCCAGCTCGTCCTCTACACCGACGGAGTCATCGAAGACCGCCACCGCGACGTCGACGCGGCCCTCGACCGGCTGCGCCAAGCCCTGGCGCACCCGAGCCGCCCGCCCGACGACACCTGTGAGGCCGTTCTCCGGACCGTGGTGCCCGACCGCCCCTCGGACGACATCGCACTGCTCGTCGCCCGCACCCACGCCCTGGACCCGCACCGGATCGCCACCTGGGAGCTGCCCGCCGACCCGGCGCTCGTTTCCGGAATCCGTGCCGGTGTCGCTCGCCAACTGACCGAATGGGGGCTGGATGAGGTCGTCTTCGCCACCGAACTCCTGCTCAGCGAGCTGGTCACCAATGCCATCCGCTACGGCACCGCCCCCATCCAGGTGCGCCTGCTCTACGACCGCACGCTGACCTGCGAGGTCGCCGACACCAGCAGCACCGCCCCGCACCTGCGCCAGGCGGCCACCACGGACGAGGGCGGCCGCGGCCTGTTCCTCGTCGCCCATCTCACCCAGGCCTGGGGCACCCGCTACACCACCGATGGCAAGGTCATCTGGGCCGAGTGCGCTCTGGAGGTACCCGGCACAAAGCCCGGCACCGTCGAGAGCTCTTTCGACGACATTCCCGCTCTCTCCTAGCCCATCCGGCAGAGAAGCCAAATAGGGCCTTAGCATGCGGAAATGCGGCAACAGGTGCTGGTAGGGCGCTGCGGGACCACACCACAGGACGCCATCACCACCGCGAAGCGCCCGGCGCCCTCGCCCCTTCAGCCAGGAAAGCCCTTCAGTCAGGAAGAACCAAAAGGCCGGCCCCCGGAGAATTCTGTGCCTGACGCCCATGAGACCGCCCCTCCCCCGCGCCGAGGCCCGGAGCCTCTCGTCCGCATACGCGGTCTCAGCAAGCGGTTCGGCGGCACACTGGCACTGGACGCGGTCGACCTCGACATCGACTCCGGGAGCATCCTCGCCCTGCTCGGTCCCAACGGTGCCGGAAAGTCCACCCTCATCAAGGTCCTCGCGGGCGTCCTCCACGCGGACCAGGGCGAGGTGACGGTTGCCGGGCACCCGCTCGGCACCGAAGCGGCCTCCCGCACCATGTCCTTCATCCACCAGGACCTGGGACTGGTCGAGTGGATGACAGTCGCCGAAAACATCGCTCTGGTGGCCGGCTATCCACGCCGCGCAGGACTGCTGTCCTGGCGGATGAGCCACCGGCAGTGCTCCGAGGCCCTGGGCATCATCGCCGCGCACCTCGACCCGCGCGCCACCCTCGGTGATCTCCCGCGGGCCGAACGCTCCCTGGTGGCCATTGCCCGCGCACTTGCCACACAAGCCGAGCTGATCGTCCTTGACGAGCCGACCGCCAGCCTCCCGGCGGCGGACTGTGCCCGTCTCTTCGGTGTGCTGCACTCCCTGCGCGACCAGGGCCATGCCATCGTCTTCGTCACCCATCGGCTCGATGAGGTGTACAAGGTCGCCGACACCTTCGCCGTCCTGCGCGACGGCCGCCTCATCAGCCGGGGCCCGCTCGCCGGCTACCGCCCCGCCCGGCTGGTGCACGACATCGTCGGCCACGAACCGGGCAGCTACCGGATCGCCCCCGCCTCGGGCTCGGCAGTCCTGAGCCTCGACGGCGTACGGACCGCGAACACGGCGCCGGTCAGCCTGGAAGTGCGCGCCGGTGAGATCCTCGGCCTGGTGGGCCTCACCGGCGCCGGACACATGGAACTGGGCCGCGCCCTGGCCGGCGCCCGCCCGATCATCGGCGGACGGGCCCTGCTCGACGGGCGCCCCTACGCACCGAGCACGGTCACGGCCGCAGTCGATACCGGCGTCGCCTTTGTGACCAGCAACCGTCAGGAAGAGGGCTGCGCGGCCGAGCTGACCGTACGGGAGAACTTCCTGGCCAACCCCCGGGCAGACGGCCTGACGGCCTTTCACTGGATCGGCCCCCGGCGCGAGCGGGCCGAGGCCACCGAGCTGGTCGAGCGGTTTTCGGTCCATCCCCGGGACAGCGAGGCGCCGATCTCCACCCTGTCCGGCGGGAACCAGCAGAAGATCATGGTCGGCCGGGGGCTCAGGACGAGCCGACGGCTGCTGATCCTCGAAGAGCCGACCGCCGGGGTGGACGTCGGGGCCAAGACGGCGGTCTACCGCCTGCTGCAGGACGCGCTCGCCGAAGGCCTCGCCGTCCTGCTCCTCTCCACCGACTTCGAGGAGGTCGCCAAGGTGTGCCATCGCGCCCTGGTGTTCGTCCGCGGGGTGGAGACAGTGGAGCTGAGCGGTGCAGCCCTCACTGTCACGGGACTCGCCCGCGCCGCTTCTGCCATGGCCCCTCTTACCGGGACGACGAGACGATGACCCCCTCCCCCTCCCCCCGTTCCCCGCTGCGCCGCCGGACGGGGCACCTCATCAGTTCCTACGGCCTGTTGGCGCTCACCGCCGTGCTGTTCCTGGCCTTCTCCCTCGCCCTGCCGGACACCTTTCCCACGCTGGACAACATCTCGGCGGTCCTGTCCAACCAGTCGATCCCCGCCATCCTCGCGCTCGGCGCCACGATCCCCATCGTCACAGCCCATTTCGACCTGTCCATCGGCTATGGTCTCGGCCTCGCGCACGTCATGACCCTGCAGCTCATCGCCAACGAATCCTGGCCCTGGCCACTCGCCTGCCTCGTGGTGATTCTCGGCGGGGCGGCAGTCGGTACCGTCAACGGTGTCGTCGTCGAATTCGCGAGGATCAACTCGTTCATCGCCACCCTCGGCACCGGCAGCATTCTCTACGCCCTCACCGGCTGGATCACCAACGGCGCCCGGATCGTCCCCGGCCCGCACGGCCTGCCGGCCGCCTTCACCGACCTCTACGACTCCAGGTTCCTCGGCCTGCCGGTCTCCGCCTTCTACGTCCTCGCCCTCACCGCCGTACTGTGGCTGCTCCTGGAACGACTGCCGCTCGGCCGGTACCTGTACGTCATCGGCTCCAACCCCCGCGCCGCCGACCTGGTCGGCATCCCCACCCGACGCTACGTCATCTACGCCTTCGCCGGATCGGGTCTGATCGTCGGTATCGCCGGTGTCCTGCTCGCCGCGCAGCAGCGCATCGGCAACCCCAGCGTCGGTCTGGACTACCTGCTGCCCGCGTTCGTCGGTGCGCTGCTCGGCTCCACCGCGATCAAACCCGGCCGCGCCAACGCCCTGGGCACCCTGATCGCCGTCGTCATCCTCGCCGTCGGCCTCGCCGGCATCGGCCAGCTCGGTGCCCAGTTCTGGGTCACCCCGCTGTTCAACGGCGCCACTTTGCTCATCGCCGTCGGCATGGCCGGCTATGCCGCGCGGCGACAACTACGGCAACGCCGGACGGAACCTCCCCGAGCGCTCCACGACAGGCCCAAAGTCCCCTCGTAACCACGCCTGTCGTCACCACGCCTGTCGTCACCACGCCTGTCGCGCCCCCGCCCATCGCACTCCGCGGTCACCACCACGCCCCGTCGCCACCACGCCCTCCCCTCCGCAAGGAAGCGCCCCGTGCACGCGAACCGCAGGACCGTCCTCGGCAGCGCAGCCGTACTGGCAGTCGCGGCCACCCTCATCGTCGGCTGCGAGCGCGGCACATCGACCGGTGCCGGCTCCTCCTCTGCACGGCTGGAAGGACCCGGTTGCCCCGCTGTCCTGGCCAGAGCCAAGGCGGCCGTGCAGCATGCCGAGAAGGCCCACTCCGCATGGCACGGACCGGCCGGTGGCCCCAAGGCAACCTCCGGCATGAAGATCGTCTATGTCGCGCAGACCATGACCAACCCCGGTGTCGCAGGCGCCGCCAAGGGCGTGGAGGAAGCCGCGAAAGCCCTCGGCTGGAACGTCCGGGTGATCGACGGCCAGGGCACGCCCGCCGGGATCCAGGCCGCATTCAGCCAAGCCATCGCCCTCCGGCCGTCGGGCATCGTCATCGGCGGCTTCGACCCCCATCTGACGTCACAGCAGGTCGCGACGGCCCACGCACAACACATCCCGCTCATCGGCTGGCACGCGGTCGCCGCTCCCGGCCCGAGCCGGGACCCCGAACTCTTCAGCAACATCACGACCAGGGTCGAGGACGTCGCGAAGATCAGCGCGGACTGGATCATCACGCACGCCAATGGCAACGGCGGAGTCGTCGTGTTCACGGATGCGTCGATTCCGTTCGCCAGGAACAAGTCCGAACTGATCAAGAAGGAACTTGCCACGTGCGCCGGCCTGAAGCTGCTGGCAGAGGAGAACATCCCGATCTCGGACACCAGCAGCCGAACCCCCCAGGAAGTCTCCTCGCTCCTCTCCCGCTTCCCTGACTCCTGGACACACTCCGTAGCCATCAACGACGTGTACTTCGCCGACGCCGCCCCGGCCCTGCGCGCAGCACGCAGGAAGGGCGCCGACGCCCCCTTCAACATCGGCGCGGGCGACGGCGACCCCTCCGCCTTCCAACGCATCAACAGCAAGCAGTTCCAGACAGCCACCGTCCCCGAACCCTTCGCCCAGCAGGGCTGGCAGATCCTCGACGAATTCAACCGCGCCTTCTCCGGCAAACCCGCCAGCGGCTACGTCGCCCCCGTACACATCTCCACCGCCGCCAACAGCAAAGGCGCGACAGCCTGGGACCCGCCCGGCTACCGCACGACGTACCGGAAGATCTGGGGCAGGTAGCCCCCGTAACACACATGACGTTGAGTAATCATCGGCAGGGCCGGCAACCGTGCGGTCGTTCCCCCACTCTGGGCACACTGCACCGCCCCGTGGGCCCTGGGGAGAATCTGGGGAGAATCGAATGCGGACCGGCCCGCGCGGCAGTCACTGCAGGCCGCATTCCGGGTCGTGTGGTTGCTACTGAACTTGATGGGGTGATATCAGGTCAGTTGCCTGACGGCACTGGGGTGGCCTCTGGGTGAGATGTGTGGTGACGGCCAACGCACGGCCACCTGAGGCGACCCGACGACCGCGACAAGTGCATCCGCCTGGTGCGCCGCGCGGTCGAACTCGGCGTGCAGCTCATCGACTCCGCCGGGTGAACTCGCCTGCCCCGGCGGGCTGGTCGACCGATCGCGTCCGCGCCTGGGATGACCTCGTCCCAGGTCACGCTTGCCTGGCTGCTGGCCCACTCCGAGGTCATGCTGCCATTCCCAGCACATCCAAGGTTGCTGCTCCATGCCCGGCCACGGATCGCACCTCACCGGCACTTCGGCTACCTGACGGCCCGATTCGAGGGGACGTGGAGGGAGCCGAGCAGGCCCAGGGCCTGGGCGCTGGGGCTGCCGGGTTCGGCCTGGTAGATGACGAGTTGCTGGCCTGGAGCGTCGCGTACGTCGAAGGACTGGTAGGTGAGTGTCAGGGGGCCGACGTCCGGGTGGAGGACGTGCTTGGCGTCCTGGTTCTTGCCACGTACGGCGTGGGCGTTCCACAGGCGCGTGAAGTCCGCGCTGTGCTCGGTGAGGGCGCGGACGAGTTCCCGCAGCCGCGGGCTGTCCGGGTCGAGGCCGGCCGCCTGGCGCAGGTGGCCCACGGTGGCCTGCGCCGTGTGGTTCCACCGGGTGTAGAACTGCCGGCCTGCCGGGTCGAGGAAGGTCATGCGGGCCAGATTGTCGGCCGGTGCGAAGGGTGAGTGCAGGGCATCGGCCAGGGTGTTGGCCGCGAGCACGTCCAAGGTCCGGTTGATGACGAACGCCGGGGCGCCCGGGTAACCGTCCATCAGCTGCCGCAGGGCGGGACTGACTCGGTCCGTGGTGTGGGTGAACTGGTTGCTGGGTGCTGTCCCGGCCAGCTGGTGCAGGTGCGCGTGGGCGTCGGGGCCCAGCCGCAGGGCGCGGCCGAGCGCGTCGAGTACCTGGGCCGATGGGTGGCGTTCACGTCCCTGTTCCAGCCGGGTGTAGTAATCCGCGTTCACCCCGGCCAGGACGGCGACCTCCTCACGGCGCAGCCCGGTGACCCTGCGCGCGCCGTGGCTCGCCATGCCGAGGTCCTCCGGCCGCAGGGCCGCCCTGCGCGCACGGAGGAAATCACCCAGGTGGTTGTCGGTCATGTCCTCAGGCTAGGCCGTAGGGGCGGTGTGCTGCCTGGGTGTACCGCACCCAGGGAGCACAGGTCCTGGTCGGCGGTCTCTGCCCCGCTCAGACTCGGTCGGGCAGGACAGATCCGCACCCATGGACGAGGGGAGTCCGTCGTGGCAGGGAACACGGCGCAGGACGATGCCGACGTGGTCGGCATGTGGGTGACCGCGGACGGTCACATCCGTCAGGAGTTGCGGGCGGACGGCCGGTACGACGAGGCCCGCGGTGACCGGCGCGGCGCGTACACGGGCCGCTACACCGTGACCGGCCGGCACATCGATTACGTCGACGACTCCGGGTTCACCGCGACGGGCGACATCCGTGACGGTGTGCTCTACCACGAGCACCTCGTGCTCTATCGAGAGGACAAGCAGGCATGACAGACGCAGCCAAGGTCGTGGTGGTGACCGGAGCGAGCAGCGGGATCGGAGAGGCGACCGCCCGCCGGCTTGCAGCCGACGGTCACCGTCTCCTCCTGGGAGCGCGGCGCACCGACCGTCTCGACGCGCTGACCAAGGAAATCGCCGCCGAGGGTGGCTCGGCGGCGTTCCAGCGGCTGGATGTGACAGATGCCGCCGATGTCCGGGCTTTCGTGTCCGCCGCCCGCGAGCGCTACGGCCGGATCGACGTGGTGGTGAACAACGCCGGAGTGATGCCGCTTTCGCCGCTGGAAGCGCTGAAGGTCGACGAGTGGGACCGGATGATCGACGTGAACGTGCGGGGAGTCCTGCACGGGATCGCCGCCGCGCTGCCCGCGATGCGGGCTCAGGGCGGCGGGCACTTCGTGAACATCGCCTCCGTCGGCGCGTACGAGGTCTCTCCCACCGCCGCCGTCTACTGCGCCACCAAGTTCGCCGTCCGCGCGATCTCCGAGGGACTGCGCCAGGAGTCCAACGGAAGCATCCGGGTCACCCTCGTCTCCCCGGGCGTGACCGAGTCCGAACTCGCCCACAGCATCTCCGACCCTGCCGCCAGGGAGGCCATGAAGACCTACCGCGCCGTGGCACTGCCCGCCTCCGCCATCGCGGAGGCCATTGCCTACGCCATTTCGCAGCCTTCGCAGGTCGACGTCAACGAAATCGTCGTCCGTCCCGCCGCAAGCGCCCAATGACCCGTCCGGGAAGGAACTGACATGCCGCACACCGCCGCCGACTACGACAGCCTGGCCTGCAGGCTGCGGGCCCTGGAGGACAAGGAAGCTCTGCGCGCCCTCATGATCCGCGGGTGGAGGGCGCTGGACACCAAGGACTGGCAGACCTGGATCGATTGCTGGGCCGAGGACGCGGTGCTGGAGTTCGGGCCGTGGGAGAAGACCCAGGGGAAGGAGGCGGTCCGGGCGAAGGTGGAAGAGGCGGAATCGCCTTACTCGAGGATGCAGCATCACATGCTCAACATGCACTTCGACGTAGAGGGCGACCGTGCAACTGGCATCGGCTACATGTGGTTTGTCGCCGTCACCGCACCCGGGAGAGCCTCCTCTCTCTACGCCATGGGCGGGCCCTACGACTGGGAGTTCCGTCGGGGCCCGGACGGCTGGCTCCTGGTCCGCCAAAGGCTCTGACGCCCACGGAGCAGGTGAAATAGGAAAGTACGGACGTACACACCACCGAGGCGACCGTGCCGAACGTCAAGGTGGCCTCCCCCGTCCAACAGTGCCTAGCCGCGCATAACCTCAAGCCCACCGAGCACTACCTCGATGCTGGCTGCCCCTTGGCCGACCGGATCACCGCCGTCCGCCAGCAGGGGATCACCATGGTCACCCCGCTCCTGCGTCCGTATGGCCACCAGCCGCGCCGACGGCCCGTCCGGCGGCTCCTTCGACGCGGCTGGCCCGGTCCCCTGGTAGCGGCGCCAGAACCTGCGGCTGCACAAAGCGCCGAACTCCCCGCAGGGGCGAGGTGTTTCGCCGTACGCTTGCTGCTCATGGAGCGCTTAGATCCCGTAAACCCTCCTGCTGTCAGGCGTGCAGTGACGCACGATGCGGTGGTGATCATCCCCGGAATCATGGGGAGTGAACTCGTCGAGGCCGACACGGGTCGCGTCCTGTGGGGGATGAGGCAGGCGCTCGCGTACGCCGCGCGCTGGCACCACAAGAGCGGGATGGCGGCGCTGGCCGTCACGGAAGACGAGCGGGCCGGGAAGGTCGGGCGGGTCACCGCACGGCGGCTGCTCAAGTTCGCCTCTTGGTCTCCGCTGCTGGGTGGTGTGGAGCCGTACACCAACCTGGTGAGGGGGCTCACGCCAGCCGTCGCCGACCCCGCCGCGATCTGCGAGTTCCCGTACGACTGGCGGCTCCCGGTCGCCTACAACGCCCGCCGACTGGCCGAGGCCGTCGACCGGCATCTGACGGCCTGGACCGCGCATCCCGCGTACGAGGCGGCTCGGCGCCACGACCCCGACGGGCGGCCCGCCGAAGTGGTCCTCATCGCCCACTCCATGGGCGGACTGCTGGTCCGGGAGCTGGCCCGGATCCCCGGGGCGGTCGAGCGCGTACGCGCCACACTCACCCTCGGGACGCCGTTCCACGGCGCGGTGAAGGCTGCGGCGATCCTCAACTCCGGCCGCGGGGCGCCCGTACCGCTGCCCCACCGGCAGCTGCGCGACCTCGCCCGTACCTTCCCCGGGCTGCACGACCTGCTCCCCGCCTACCGCTGTGTCGAGACCGACGACGACATGGTCCCGCTGACCCCCGCCGACGTGGCGGACCTCGGCGGCGACCGCGAACTCGCCGCGCACTCCCTCGACCGCCTCAGGGTGCTCAGGGGCGCGCCGCTCCCGGGTCACCGGATGGCCGTGGGGATCGCCCAGCACACCATGCAGAGCCTGCGGCTGGACTCCGGGGTCGTCACACCCCAGGCGTATGTGTTCCAGCGGCGCGACGACGACGAGATCTGGCGGGACGAGATCGGGCGGCCCTTCACGGAGGACCTCGGGGGCGACGGCACCGTCTACCGGTACGCCGGACATGCGGGCGGAGTCGAGGAGGTCGCCCTCGCCCAGCAGCACGGCGCCCTGGCCACCTGCGGCGGTGCGATCGACCTGGCGCGCGGACTGCTGACCGGGCTGCGCCGGCTGGAGGACCTCGGACAGCGGCTCGGGCACGGCGAGACCGGGCTGGAAGTGCCCGATCTGGTCACCGCGGGCGAGGAGTTCGAGATCACCGTGACCGGCGAGGACAACCCCCGCAGGATGAGCTGCGTGGTCCAAGACAGCGGCGACGCCGACCGGGTCGTCGCGAGCCCGCAACTGCCACCGCGTAGCGACGCGTCCGGTGCCCTGCGGGCCCGGTGCCGGCTGCGGGAACCCGGCCTGTACCGGATCAAGGTGTCCGGCGGCAGCGAACCGGTCACCCGGCTCGTCCTGGCCGCCACCGAGGACCCGGACCTCGGCAGCTGATCCATGCACGAGGGGGAGGAAACGGGCGAGAAGCCCGGCGCGCAGGGCTTCGACGTCTACACCGTGCCGCTCGGCGAGTACCTGAGCGAGGAGAAAGTCGCTGCCGACGAGGAGGCCTGCGCGATCGGCGCGATCCTCGAACCGCTCGGCGGCGCTCTCGTTCCCTGGGAGGTGAAGCCCAAGGAGCGCGACCTGGGCCGGGTCTTCACGCGGCTGAGAGGGTGGTCCACACCCGTCGAACTCCACAACTCCCTTCTGCTGTGGGTCGGTCACGGCTGGTCGAACGGCAAGAAGGCCGCCCTGTACATCAGGGGACACGACCCGGACACGGACGACGCCGAGTTCCTCCCCGAAGCGTTCGCCGACCACGTCGCGGAGGCGCGTCGGCAGCGCTCCTCCGACGGCCTGTGGGACATCGTCGTCGTCGAAGCGTGCGGCGCCGGCCTGTTCGTGAGGAAGGCACTGTCGTACCTGTCGGGCGGCGAGGAGTCGGCGACCCGAGGCCTGCTGCTCGTCGGCTCCGGACGGGACGAGGGCGAGGGACACTTGGGAACCTTCCGACGGACTCTGGAGCACGTCCTCACCCACAGCTACAGCGATCACGACACGGTGATCCCCCTCCACGACCTGGGCGCGCGCCTCGACGAGACCCGTACGCTCTTCGTCGCCGCGCTCAACCTGGGCGGTCTGCCGCCGCTGCGCCGCCGCACCGCCCTTCCGGTCACCGCCTCGGTGGAGATCCACGCCCGGCTGCGGGAGGCGGTCGATGCGCTGCCGGAGGCCGACCGCGCCCACTTCGCCCGCAAGGGGCTCGGCTCGGGGTTCGGCGAGCTGTCCTGGGGTTTCGCCGGGCGTACGGAGGACCGCGCGGCGATCGCCGACTGGCTGGCGGAACACCGCTCGGGGCTCCTCGTGGTCACCGGGCGCGCCGGGTGCGGCAAGTCCGCACTGCTCGGCAACGTCCTGCTGCACGCGAACGCGCGGCTCGGCGAGCTGCTGCCGCTGCTCTCCCGGGCCGGTCTCGCGGCCGGCCCGAGTGACATGGACCCGGAACTGCCCGCCTTCGACCTCACACTCCACCTGACCGGGGCCACCGCCCACGACGTCACCGCCCGGCTGGCGGCAGCCCTGGGGGCGCAGCCGCGCCCGGACGTCCGGCCCCCCGTCGACGAGTTCAACGACCTGATCGCCACGTTGCGTTCAGGTCCCACCCACCACGAGCGCCCGTACACCCTGCTGGTCGACGCCCTCGACGAGGCGCAGGAGCCACCGCTGCTCGCCGGGCTGCTGCGCCAGCTCGGCACGCTCCCGGGCATCCGGCTGGTCGTCGGGGCGCGCCCTTCGTCGTACGAAGCGCCGGACCGCGCCCCGAGCGCCGACCACGACCTTCTCGACGCCCTCGGCGCGGCCGAGGACCATGTCTCCGTGCACTGGTTACGCCGCGACGCGCAGGCCCTGGACGACTACGTCACCAGGAGCCTGGAACAGGCGCGTGCCTCCTACCTCGGTCGGCCGGAGACCTTCCCGGACGCCGTCCGCCGCGCCTGCGCACTGATCGTGGGCGGCACGGAGGGCGACACGGCCGACGACACGCAGGACCGGGACTTCCTGTACGCGGGGCTCGCCGTGCACGAGATCCTTGCCGACCCCGGCCTTCTGCTCGCAGACCGCGCCCGTGAACTCGCCGTACTCCTGCGGGGCGATCACCTCTCCCTTTTCGCCACCGCCGTCCGGCGCCTCGGCGCGCGCCACGCACGGGCGGGCCAGCTGCTGGAAGCTCTCGCCCATGCGCAGGGCAGGGGACTGCCCCGGGCGGATCGGATCTGGGCCACCGCGGCCGCCGCCCTCGGCGGCACCGGACAAGAGGCGGTCTCCTCCGACGACATCGACGAGATCCTGAAGGCCGCGGCTCCGTACATCGTGCTCGACGGCGAGGACGGCCAGAGCGTCCACCGCCTCGCCCACCGCACGTTCGCGGAGCACTTCACCGCCGCGTACGGCAACGCGGCGTACGGCACGAGCGATGTGGGCGAGCGCTGGCGTCGGGTCGCGGAGGCGCTGGTACGGCTGGCGGACGAGGGCCCCGAGCAACCGCTCAACCCCTATCTGGCCCGGCATCTGTCCAGCCACGCCGCGGCAGCCGGGATACCGGGATGGACCGCGCTGGCCGGCCGCCCCACCGTGCTCGACAGACTGTCGGTGGAGGCCGTCGCCACCGATGTGCTGCGCGCGGTGGGCGAGGCGCGCGGGCTGCCGCCCTCCGTCCTCGGCGTGCTGGACGCGGCCCATCTGCTGCGGCGCTGCGGACCGGCCGACCGGGTGGGGCTGCGGCAGTTCGGTACGGCCCGCGCGGCCGGAGTCGCGCCCGTACGTGAGGAGGCGACCGACGCCAGCCGGGGCGCGGGCTGGCAGGTGTGCTGGGCCCGGCTGCGGCCACGCCCGCCGCGGCTGACCCTGGCCCGCCGGCCGCTGCCGGTCCGCTCCCTCACACCGGTGGCGGGACCGGGCGGGAGCACGCTGCTCGCCGGGGTCGACGACAGTGGTGGCCTCCAAGTCTGGGACCCGGCGCGCGGGTATGCCGCCGCGGCGGCCGAGCCGTTCGCCCAGGGCCCGGTGACGGCGGTGACCTCGATTCCCGGCACCACCCTGCTGGCGACCTCTGGCCACGACAAGCGCATCCGGATCTGGGACGTGTCTTCGGGGCGGCCACGGCTCTGCCGGGTGGCTGAGAACGGGATGTGGCCGCACATGCTGCACGGTTGCCTGCTGCCGGCGGATGCCGCCGGCTCGGACTGCTCGCACGGCTCGCAGGACCCGGGCGGCTCCGCTGCCGTGCCCCTGGTGGCCGTCGGGGAGGTCGGCGGCGGGATCCGTTTCCTCGACCCGCTGACCGGGCAGGTGCACAGGCCCTGGTTCCGGAGCCACGACAGCGGACCGGTCTGGGCCCTGACCACCTTCCAGGGCGGCGGCAGCACCCTGCTGGCGAGTGCGGCCGGTGACGGGATACGGGTCTGGGACGCGTGCACCGGTCACCGGGTGGGCGCACTTGTGCAACGGGCCGGCGCGACGGCGCGAGCCCTGGCAGCGTTCGAACGGCCCGACGGCGGCGGCACGTTGCTGGCCGGGGGCTGGGACGACGGCGGAGTACAGGTGTGGGAGCCCGTCTCCGGAGAGCTGGTCACCGAGTTCCGCTCGGACGGCCCCGTGAACTGCCTCACCCTTCTCGCCGCCGCCGTCGGCCGTCGCCCGCTGCTGGCCGCCGTCGCGCGGAGCGGTGCGGTCCGCGTATGGGACGCGCTCACCGGGCGGGCCGAGGACCTCACGGACCGCGCCCCGCTCGTACCCGGCCCACGCGCCCGCTTTGCCCAGGGCCTCGCCATCACCGCCTTCGAGGGCCCGGCCGGCGACACCCTGCTTGCGTCCGCAGCGGACGACGGCACCGTCAGCGTCTGGAACCCGTACCTCCCGCAGGAGCCCACAACGATCCCCGGCCCCCGGTCCGCCACGGCGACCGCCGCCATCGCCGCTGCCACGGCCACCGCCGCCGATCCGTCCGCGGTCCGGAACGAACGACTGTCCACCATCGGCGGGCCGGACGGCACCACGCTGCTGCTCGCCGAGGACCACGGGGGCCGCCTCGCCGCCTTCGACGCCACCACCGGTGAGCCCGCGGCCGTGCCCCAGGGCCACCACCCCGCGGGGCCGCCGACCGGCGCGAGCCGACTGAGCGGACCGGGTGGGCTCCCGCTGCGCGCCACGTACCGCAGGAGCGAAGAGATCCAGCTCACGGTAGAGGCCACCGGCCGCCCGTACGGCGGGCTGCTGACCGGCCACCAGGACTGGGTCACCGACGTCGTGGAGTTCACCACACCGGACGGGCGGCTCCTGCTCGCCTCCTGCGGCGACGGCAACGACCAGACCGTGCGCTTCTGGGATCCCGATCCGGCGGGAGGCCGGACACCGCTGTACACGCTCTCGCTGGAGATCCAGTGCCGCAGCCTCGCCGCGCTCGGCGACGGCCGGATCGCGATCGGAACCGACGAGGGACTGCTCGTCATACGCATGGAGTCCTGGCTGCTGACAGGACAGACGGGAGGGGGCCGTAATGTCCGGAGCAGGCAAGGACACTGACAGGTACGCCGAACTGGTCGACAGGCTGTTCTGCCGCAAGGCCACGGCCTCGTACGGTCCGTACAAGAGGATCGACGAACCGGTCGTGGTGCTGCAGGACCGGCTGATGCGCGTCCGTATGCAGACCCCCGGTGACGACTACGAGACCTTCGAGATGTCGCTCTTCGCCGACATCCACAAATTTGCGGGCGAGCTGTGGGAGCACGAGGTCCGCAGTCTGCTGCGGCTTCAAGCGCTCAACCACCCCGCCCTGCCCGAGATCACCGACGGCAGCTTCGACGCGACCGAGAGCATCGCGTTCACGATGACCAAGGAGAACGGCAGCCCACTGGACATCGACTGGGCCGTCTCGTGGGCCCAGGAACACCGGATCGCCGCCTTCGAGCAATTCAGTGTGCTCGTCGACGCCCTCAGCCAGCTGCACGGCTCCGGGATCCTGCACCGCAATCTCACCCTCGGCGCGCTGCGGGTCCACACACCGCCCCACAGCGACGCCGCCGAGCACCTGGCGTTGAGCCTGGAACGCTTCGAGATGAGCACGCTGATCGGCAATCTGCTGCGCGCCATGGGCAGTTCCACCCAGGCCGACGAGGCCCAGCAGAGCATCCGGCAGCTCTATCTGACGCCTCCCAAGAACGTCGAGCCGGCCCGTCATCTCGCCTACCTGGCTCCCGAGACCCACCCCTCCCTCTTCGAGGGAGCCCCCTCGTCCCGGCGCGACTGGGACACGACGGACGTGTTCGGGCTCGGCGTCCTCGGGTTCGAGCTGTTCTGCGGGCCGATCCACAGCTGCGTCCCCGTCGAGTACGCGGCCGTCGCCGTCGCCGACGACACCGGGCTGCGCACGGCCCTGAACAAACTGCACCGGGCGATGCGCACCCACCTGGCCAACCGGCCCGAACTCCCCGGCGCGCTCACCCGGGTACTCCGCAGCATGCTGGAGCCGACCCCCAAGTCACGCATCACCTCGTACGAGGCGGCCCGCCGCATCGAGCAGGACTGGGAGGCGGTCTGCGGCTTCTGGGAGGACAAGGAAGAGAACCAGCGCCCCCATCTCGTCGCCTTCATGCCGGACGAGTCCGTCGAGACGATCTACAAACAGCGCAACTGGATCTCCCGCAGCCCTGACGACGCCGCCGGCCGCGAGGAGCTGAGGGCCTTCTTCGAGAAGGAGCTGCGCCAGGCGGAACTGGTCCGCTCTCCCAACGGCGCCTTCGGCTACGCGACGGGCGCCCGTGAGGAGACGCTGCGGGAGGCGGAGTGGGTCCTGATCGGCGAGAGCGCGATCTGGTTCTGCGCGTATTTCATCGAGAACCCGACGTACCGCGACCGTCAGCGGGTCTGCGACGACATGCTGGTCATCAAGTACCTCCGGGACCGCGACTACGCCCAGGAACTCGTCAACGCGCATCCACGGCGCCGCCTGTCCCGGATCGACCTCGTGTCCTACCGGACCGGGCAGGACATGTCCCACCACCGCACCGGCCGCCCGTCGTGGACCCGGCTCACCGAGTCGGTGTCGGTCGGGGCGCGGAGCAAGGACCCCAAGGACGAGGAGTTCCTCAAGGCCCTCGACTTCCTCATCGACTACCAGGCAGTCGAACTCAACGCCCGGAAGTACCCGTTCATCCGGACCGAGCGGGCAGCGGAGGACACACCGGCCGGCGACACCCCACAGGGCACCGCCGTCCTGATGTACGACCAGCAGCGCGACGACGAACGCAAGCACCGCAACGCGCTGCTCACCGTGTACGCCATGGATCCCGGTCGCCGTCCGCATCTCGGTGACTTCGTCGCCGATCTCGGCTCCGACGACGATGACTTCATCAAGCTAGACGTGGTGGGGACACCCGACCGGCCGCATTTCGGCAGAGACCGTATCCAGGTCAGAGTCCTGCGGCGGCTCGACGCGCACTCGGTCGAGGTGCGCCGGATCGGCGGCGGGCGGATCCCCGCGTCGGGCTGGCTGCGGCCCTCCACCGACTCCGGCTCCGACATCCAGCTCGGCCGGCAGGCCCGGGCCTGGCACTCCCTGCGTAATCTGCCCGGTCTCATCCGGGCCCTGCGCGAACCGCTCTCCTTCGACCTCGGCCGCGGCCGCTACAACGACGCCGACGACAGCGGCCTGGAGGGCAACGCCCCCAGCGTGATCCGGGAGATGCTCTCGCTGCACCCCTTCTACGCCCTCCAGGGCCCGCCGGGCACCGGCAAGACCACCGTCGCCACGCATGCCGTCAGCCGCTATCTCCGGATGGAGAAAGGCGCTCGCATCCTGGTCAGCGCCCAGTCGAACTTCGCCCTCGACAACCTCGGCATCCGGCTGGCCGAGGAACTCGGCGACGGCATCGACAAGGGACAGATCCTGATGCTCCGGGAGATGCCCCAGATGGGCGGGATCGACAAGGTCGACCCGCGGCTGCACCAGCACACCCTGGAGGCGCTGACCCGGCGGGTCGTCAGCAACATCGAGCACAAGCTGGGTGGCGGGCCCGGCGGGTCCGGTGCCCGGACGGATGTGACCCCGAGCGAGGCCGCCCTCGTGCAGCAGTGGCTCGAGCGTGTCGTGCCCGACCAGGTGGAGATCTCCGACCGGATCAAGGCGGGCGCCAACATCGTCCTGGCCACCTGTTCCATGGCCGCCACCATCACCGACACCGTCCGAGACCCCTCGGACCTGTTCGACTGGGTGCTCCTGGAGGAGGCTGCCAAGGCCTGGCCGACGGAGGTGGTGACCCCGCTGGTGCTCGGTGTCCGCTGGACTCTCATCGGCGACCACCGGCAGCTCGGCCCCCACCGGGAGAACGACGTACGGGCCTTCCTGCACAGCCTGTACAGCCACCCGGACCCCGACGTCCAGCGCCACTATGACGCCCGCGAGAGCTACTTGAAGGTGCTCAGCCTCTTCGGGGAACTGTTCCGCACCGAGCGGGAGCGGCCCGCCCAGAGCCGGCAGGTCCCGCCCCTCGGCAGCCTGGACAAGCAGTTCCGGATGCACCGGACCATCGCCGAACCGGCCAGCCGGGCCTTCTACCCGAAGGACCCCGTCGAGCAGGATCCCGACCTGGGTCTGCCGAACAGCTTCCTCACCACCCACGAGGCGGCCAACGTGCCGCACAGCGTCCGGGAGCCCTGGTTCCTGGAGGGGCATCCGCTGGTGTGGCTCGACACCACGGGCCGGCCCGGCTGTGCCGATGAGGGGTACTGGACCAACGTCGGCGAGGTCGACCTGGTGGACCGGCTCGTCACCGGCATGGACCCGGCCCCGCCCGACCCGTCGCTACCCGACGCGCCCGGCAGCCTCGCCGTCCTCACTCCGTACGCGGCCCAGGTGGCGCTGCTCAATCAGCGCGGGTCACTGCGCAACCGGGTGCACACGGTCCACTCCTTCCAGGGGCGCGAGGCGCACCGGGTCGTCGTCTCGCTCGTCAGGTCGACCAGAAGAGGAGACGTTCTGAAAAGCGTCGGACACGTCGGGCAGGCCGAGGTGATCAATGTGCTGATGTCCCGGGCCCGCCGTCTCCTCGTCATGGTCGGCAGCCTGGAGCACTTCGCCGAGCACGGCGGCCAGGACTGGCGGCTGGTGACGGACACCGTGAAGCGGTTCGGCAAGGTCGTCCGCGCCGATGAGTGGGAGTGAGCATGGCCCAGGACGTCGAACTCGCCATCCCCTGCAGGCTTGTCACCCTCTCCCTGCTGCTGGGCCCCGGGGACGGGCTGACCACCCTGGAGGACCTGGTCGCGAAGGCCATCGCGGCCGGCCGCAGCACCGTCGAGGACCAGGCTGACCTCTTCGCGCTGCCCCGCCGCATCGTCCTCGACGTGGTGCACAGCCTGTGGCGCAAGGGCCACATCATGGTCGGTTTCCAGGACGGCACCCTGGAACTCACCGACGGGGCCCGTGAGGTCATCGCCTCGGGCGGCTCACTGCGGGACAGTGCCGCCAAGCAGGAGCACCGGCAGTTCCTCTTCGAACCGGTCACCGGCCGGGTCTTCCCCGCCGACCACGGCACCCGCCGACCGTCCGTGGGCAGCCTGCGCGTACCGCTGCACCAGGTCCTCAGCGAGACCGACCTGCCCGCCGACGAACTGCTGCGGGCCGTCCAGACCGCCATCCGCAACGACCGCCGCAGCAGAGGCTTCCGGAAGAACGTCCTCGATGTCGGCTTCCGCAGCCCGGTGCTGCGCCCGGCCAGCGAACTGCGCTGGCTGAGCGCGCAGGCACAGGTGTTCCTCGACAACGACACCGGGCGGATCTCGGCCCAGCTGCTGGAGCGGGACCAGCCGGGGTGGAACTCCCGCTCCCGCGAGCGGATGCGCCAGCACCTGGCCGACCTCGCCGAGCAACAGCCGGACCACAAGTTCGTCCAGGCGCTGCGCGGCCGGGCCGGCGTCCAGCTCGTCGCTCCCGAGAACGCCGACAGCCTGCTGCGGCGGATGGGCGAGGCGGTCCGCGCCCTGGCCGACGTCGAGCCCGAACACATCGGTGTGCGGCAGGAGTTCCTTGCCGATCTCTCCCGGCGGCTCTCCGCCCGGATCGCCGAGACGGGCAGAGCCAAGGCCGCCGTTGTCGTCGTGGCCCGCGCCGCCGGTCACGAGTGGACGGTCAAGGACCTCATCCAGTCCGCCAGGACCCAACTGGTCTTCTCCGCTCCGGACATCAGCTACGCGGCGCTCAGCGGGCTGCTGCCGGATCTCCGCAAAGCTCTGGAACGCGGAGTGCATCTGGTCTTCCTCTGGGGCAGGAGGGACGGCGACACCCTGCCCAACCGGGTCAGGACGGCCCTCTTCGACCTGGAGGCCCGCCACCCTTCCAAGGTGCTCTTCACCGACCGCAGCGCCCGCACCGCCGCCTGCGTGGTGGTCCAGGACAACCAGCGGGCCTTCGTCGGCACCCACAGCCCGTTCGGTGTCGACATCACCCGGGACACCCGGGGAGAAGTGGGCATCCTTGTCGAGGGCACCGCCCAGGACGGACCGCCCGGCACCCCGCAGTGCGTCACCGATCTGCTGATCTGGGCACGCAAGTCCTTCCCGTACTGGCAGCTCGGTCAGCGCATCCTCATCCAGGACGACTCCTTCGGGCCCGTACCGGAACGGCGGCGCGCCGAACCCGTGGCCGCCGTACCGCCTCCGAGCGAGGAGGAGGGACACATCGACAGGCTCCGCCAGGATCCTGCGGCCCGGGCCCTGTGGGTGGAGAGCTGGGTGGAGCACCACGCGGTGCTGACGGGGGCCCTGCACCGCGCCACCGAGGGCGACCCGGTCGTCGAGATCCTGGAGGACGGAGCGCCCCGGGATCTCGTGCAGCAGGCCCTGCACAACGCGACCCGGCGGCTGGTGCTGGCCGACGACAGCTCCGACGCGCAGACCTCCGACGAGCGGTTCGTCGCCGCGCTCGGCGAACGGCTGGACCAGGGGGTCGCGGTCCAGCTGATCCGGCCCACCGGGCGCGGCCAGGAGAGGACGCCGGCGCAGCCGGAGCTGAAAGCGCTGATCCGCCGAGGTCTGAAGGTCCGAGACGAGCGGGCCGGAGCGCGGGCCGCCATCTGGGACGACGAGGCGATCATCGGCAGCCTGTCGCCGCTGCGCGACCGGCGGCGCACCCTGCGGCCGTCGGAGCGCACCAGCCATGTCGGTGTACACGTCCGGGGCGCTGCCGAGGCCACGACGATCGCCGCGGAGCTCGGCGTCCCCGCCGAGCTCCGCACGGAGCCGGAGACCGTCGCCGAGCCGGGCAGCCGGCCCAGCGGGGCCACCGCAGTCGCTCTGTCGCTGCTGGTCGACGCTGGCACCGAGCGTGGCAGCGCGCGGTACGCCGCGATCGTCGCCGAACGGCTCCGCCAGGTCGACGACCTCTGGGGCGTACTGGATGTGTGGCACAGCAAGGTCCGCCCGGAGGACATGCGGCCGGTGGTCGCGGCCGCACTGCTCCAGGAGCGGGAGAGCCGGGACGAGCACTGGTCCCGCTGGGCGGGCTGGCTGGTCGCCGAGGCCTGGGACCGGCGCGCGTTCGTCGAGGCCTCCCTGCTGGGTCGGCTTCTCCACGGGGCCCAAGGGGCGGTGCACCCGGCGGCCTGTACGGCGGCCGTGGCCATCGAGACCGGCCCACTGGGCCCGGTCCTGTCCGAGGCGGCACTGGAGCTGTCCTACAGCGAGCTGCCCGCGCAGGCGGTGGGCGCGGCGGCCGGTCTCGCCGAGACGCTGCTGCGGGCCGTTCCCGACGACGGGCTCATCGCACTCGCACTCCTCGACGAAGCGCTGCCACCGTCGTGGCAGGAGCTGGCGGCGGCCGCCAATCGGCACCGGGAAGCGGGCCACGGGCCCCTCCCGCTCGCCCTGCTCGCCTCCGAGCTGTCCCGGATGACGGAGCTCAGCGAGACGGCGGAGCAGTGGGAGGAACTCGTCGACCAGATCGACCGGATGGAGCGCCTGCATCGCTTCACCTTCGACTCTGGCAAGTTCCTGCACCGGGAGCTGTTCGCCAGAGACGGAATGCTGACGGCGATCCGGGCCGCGGCGGAGGGCAGTGCCGAGGACTGCGCGCGGATGCAGGACTCGCTGCCCGTCCATGTCCGCCGCCATCTGGACCAGATCGTGGCCGACGGCGGACGGCCCGAGATCCAGTGGGGCAACCAGCGGACCTTCCTGCAGACCATCGAGGACATCGTGCGCCGGGCCCGGTCGATCGCCCCGATGCCGAACGGGCCGGGCTCCACCGCCGCGACGGCCCCGGAGGCGGCCGGCTGCGGGGAGCTGGCGGAACTGATCGCGGACAAGTGGGACGCACTGTTCAGCGACGCCAACGGACTCGGCCGCCCGTACGCCTCACCCCTGCTGGCCCTGCTGGACCGGCTCGACCCGCTCGCCCAGTGGCAGCGGTCGCAGCGCCGAAGGAGGACGGACGACCGATGACAGACACCGACGACTCCCTGCGTGGACTCCTCGCGGCATGGCCGGGACGGTTCCGTTTCCCGGGCCTGCTGGTGGCGCTCTCCGACGGGACACCCGCCTCCCTGGAGCAGCTTGCCCTCGCCGGTCTTGAGGACATCGCCGGGGACCACGACGAGTACCGGGCCTGTACGGGGCTGATCTCGGCCGGTGAGTTCCAGGTGGCCGAGGAGGCGCTC
Source organism: Streptomyces sp. NPDC048483 (assembly GCF_040651455.1). Lineage (NCBI taxonomy): Bacteria > Bacillati > Actinomycetota > Actinomycetes > Kitasatosporales > Streptomycetaceae > Streptomyces > Streptomyces sp. NPDC048483. The sequence continues at coordinate 53,227 of NZ_JBEZJZ010000010.1, read as the reverse complement.
GCGGAGTGCCAGGCGCTGGAGATCTCCCAGATCGAGGAGTTGCGGACGCGGCTGAGCCGGCGCAGGGCCGAGTGTCTGCAGAGCCTCCTGGGGCGGGTTCAGCATCTCGTGGACCGGGCGAGTGCGGCCGATGTGGCCGTCGTACCGGAGCGGGACGCGCTCACCGCGTTGTGCGCGCGGTCCTGGCCACAGGTGGAGGAGCGCCTGCGGGCGGACGAGGCAGCGCTCGAACAGGCCCTGGAGGAGAAGCGGGCGGAGCTGCGGGAGCGGTGCGAGAAAGCGGCCGTACGTAACGCGGAGCGGGACGGAGGACGGGGCGGGGAGACGGACGCCATGAGCGCTGTCGCCGCGCTGCTGGAGGCCGGACAACTGCGCGCCGTCGAACTGCTGCTGGCCAACGGCGCCTCACCGCGCCGGGGCCCGGAGAGCGTGCCGCCGCTGCGCGGCTGGACGCAGGCCGCGGAGACCCCGTCCGAGATCCTCCTGTGGCATCTCAACCCGCTGATCAGGCCCCCGGGTTACGCCCGCTGGAATCCTGTGGACGAGCGGGGTCAGGAGCTGCTGGAGGCCTTTGACGCGCTCGGCAACAACAACGAGTCGACAGCCGCCCAGTTCGCCCGCGCGCTCGCCCGGTTCCTCAGCGCGGAGGACCACCCGGCGCCACCGGTGCACCGTATCGAGGGCGGGTATCTCACCACGATCACCGGGGTGTTCGCCGAGGCGGAGACCGCGCGGTTCCGGCCCACCGGAAGTGTGGAACTCTTCGTCGCCGCTCCGGACGCGAAGGACCGGCCCGATCTCGACCTGCGCCAGCCCTACATCGCGGTGGGCCGCTCACTGCAGGCGTCCGATTCCCCCGAGCGGACCGCCTGCGCGGCGCTCGACCTCAGGCATCTCGTCGAGCTGGTCACCCTGCGGTCGCAGGTACCCGTTCAGCTGCTCAGGGTGCTGGGGCGGCAGTGGTCCCTCGACGCCTTCACCGGAGGTTCGGCGGCCTCGCTGGAGGCACTGCTCGGCAGCGAGCCCGGCGAGCGGTGGCACGTCCTGCGCTGGATCGTCGATCTTGCCGGGCTGGGCGATCTGACGACGGCCGACGCCCTGTCGTTCCAGGCCGGTCCCGATCTGGCGCTGCTCCATCTGTTCCTGGAGTTCCTGGCGCTCCCCAGGACCGCGGCGCGGCCGGAGCGCGGCGCGTACGGCGTCGTACGGGACTGGGCCCGGGATCCGTCGTTCGCCCGGACCGTCGAGAACGCGGCCCTCACCCCGATCGCCGACTCGACGGCCGCCCGGGTCGCCTTCTGGGCCGCGCTGTCCGCTGCCGTTCCGGGGCAGCCGGTCACCCTCGACGAGATCCTGCTGTGCGCCGCGTCGGTCGCCGGGGACGACATGCCCGACGATGGCCATGAGCCGGAGATCCGGCGGGGCCTGGCCCGGCTGGCGGCGCTGCCGCTGGTGGCGGGGGCCGACGCCGGCGAAGTCCGCTTCCACCGCTGCGGAGTCCTGCTCATCCTGGGCGGCGACGCCGATCGGAAGCTCCAGGAGACACTCCTCAAGTTGACGGAGGAGACCGCGTCCGCCCGGGCCGGTCTCGGCGACATCCTCCGCCCCGGCGACTGGCGGCTGTATCGGCACGCCCTGCGCCCCGAACTGCGGAGGTACGAGGAGCTGGCCGCGTCCCCGGCCACACCCGCTGAGGAACTGTTGACGGCGGCCCGGGCCCTGACCGCTACGGCGGGTGAACTTCCGTCGGGAGTCTCGGTGGACGGCAACAGCGATCTCGCCGTGGCCCTTCTGGAGATGCGGGAATCGTTCACCGCCTACTACCCGGAGGTCGCACTGCAGATCCACGCCCCGGACAGCGCCCCGGTGGCCGTCTCCCCCGCCGGGCTCCGGGCGATCCTGTACGAGGTACTCACCAACGCGGCCGAGGCGGCGGCAGAGAACGGGGAACAGATCGTCCGGGCGACGGTCACCCCGGCGAGTACGGAGTTCGTCGTCGACATCCAGGACAGCGGGAAGGGTCTGCCGTACGCGGAGGGCTCCGAGTACCGGGTGTTCCGCAAGGGCGAGTCCACCCGTGGCCCGGACCGGGGCCACGGTCTGCACATCGCACGCCGACTGGCTCGTGAAGTCGACGGTGACCTCAGCGTCCGGGCGCGCATCCTGGGCCACCCCGTGCTGCAGGGCGCCCATTTTCAGCTGCTGCTCCCGGGGGCGGGCAGGGAACCCGGTCAGTAAAGGAACACAATGCCGCTCCTGAACGCGACAGGGGCCGAAGGCCAGCTCCAGCAGTAATGCGACACGACCTGTGTGGGGCACAGCAACTGCAACGACTCACCCCCTCCTGCTCCCCCTGCTCCCTCTCTCGGTCCTGCCTGTGGGAGCTGCGGCGGTGCGTACCGCGCGAGCGCGCTTCCACCGACACCGCCCAAAGGGCCTTGCTCGACGAGCACCACCGGCTCACGTCGCGCATCGCCGAAGAGGACACCCGCCTCGGGGTGCACGCCGCTCTGCTGACACTGGCCGGACGCGCCCTGGGCGGGACCGGCGCCGGCGTCACCTACATCGCCCTGGGCGCCATGCTGATCGCGGGATGGCTCCCCCTGGCGGCCGGCGCGGGGGCAGTCGTCGCCATCCAGGCCAGCCAGACCTCCCTGACCCGCTTCGTCGATGTCGCCCATCTCGTCTACGAGCACGCGATGTGGGTGAGCGACCTCCGCGCCTTCCAGGAGCGATGCCGCCTCGTCCAGCCCCGCCGCCGGGGGGGGAGACCGCACCCGAGACCGTCAAAACGATCTCCCTCAGGATTGTCGGCTACACCTACCCCGGCAAGGACGTTCCGGCGCTCGATGACATCTCGATGCCCTGCATGTGATCGACCGAGGCATCGACACGGGGCCGGTGATGGCGAGCGCCGCACGGCCGGTGGACCCGACTCGCTCGTTGTTCTGGCATCTCATGCCGTTGTACGTGCTGGGCGTCGAATCCTTCTTGCAGGTGCTGCCCGGCGTCGCTGAGGGCAGGCGGCCCGCGGTCCGGCCGCAGGACCGGGCCCGGCGCCGCTATCGCGGCGAGCCGACCGCCCAGGAGATCAACGCCTTTGAACGGCAGGGTTTTCGCTTCCTGCACGAACGCGACTTCGACGAGACCGTCCGACGGTTCGGCGCCGACGGGTACTTCAGCGCGACATCGTGAGCGCGGCGACGCCGGTGCTGCCGGTGCTGCCGGTGCCGCCGCTGATCACGCCGGGCCCGGCGCCGCTGCCGGCCGCCCGGCCCGATGCCCGCTCGTCGCCCCGAGGAGGGCTCCGAGGGCGGTCCGGTCGACCTTGCCGTTGTGGTTGAGCGGGAGGACGTCCAGTCGGGTGAGTGTGGCGGGCACCATGTAGGCGGGGAGCCGGTCCCGGAGGGCGGCCCGGAAGCCTTCCCCGCCGTCGGCCGTCCCGGTGTAAGCGGCGCCGAGTTCGACGCCACCGGCGTTCGCCAGCGGCACGACGGCCGCATCGAGGACGCCGGGCAGTGCGCGCAGCGCCGCCTCCACCTCGCCGAGTTCGACGCGGTAGCCGTGCACCTGGACCTGCTGGTCACCGCGCCCGAGGTGCACCAGCGGCGGGGCGGCGTCCGCGAGGTGGCCCGGGGTGCCGGGCAGGGTGGTGACGCGGTCGCCGGTGCGGTACCAGTGGCCGTCGGTCAGGGCGGTGGCGGGGTCGTATGGTGTGCCGTCGGACGCGAGGAAGCGGCCGGCGTTGTTGGCCGGATCGAGGTAGCCGGGAAAGCGTTGGGCGCCTCGGACGCACAACTCGCCCTTGTACAGGCGAAGTTGCAGGCCCGGGTGGAGTGTGCCGATCGGGACGGTGCCGTTGGCGGGGGCCGGCCAGTCGGTGCGGTCCGCCGGCAGCCGGTAGGTGGTGCAGGTGACGGTCAGTTCGGTCGGGCCGTAGGCGTTTTCCATGGCGCTGTGCGGCGCGGCCTGTTGCCAGGCGTCGGCCTGCTGGAGGGTCAGCGGTTCGCCGCAGAACATGCTGTTGCGCAGCGTCGGCATGCTGCCCGGCCGCAGGGCGCGGAACCGCTGGGCGAGGGAGATCACCGACGGCACGGAGTTCCAGTGGGTGAGGGCGCGTTGGGTGACGAAGCGGACCGGTGCGAGGAGTTCGTCGCGGGTCGCTGCCACCAGTGTGGCGCCGCTGCCCCAGGCGGTGAACATGTCGTGCACCGAGGGGTCGAAGGTCAGGTCGAAGGTCCCCGAGAAGCGGTCGCCGGGCCCTGCCGCGCAGCGCGGAACGACGTGCGCGAGGTAGGCGCAGACGTTCCGGTGCTGGATGGGGACGCCCTTGGGAACGCCGGTCGAGCCCGAGGTGAAGAGGAGATAGGCGAGGTCTTCGGGGCGGGCGGTGCGGCCGGTGGGGGGCGCCGTCGCCGTGAGGCGAAGCAGTTCGGGGTCGGCGAGGGCCAGCGTGGGGATGTCGGGCCACCCGGAGTGGTCGGCGGTCCCGTCTGTCAGTACGGCGTCGAGCCGCGCGGCCCGTACGATCCCGGCGTTGCGCTCGGCGGGGAAGCCGGGGCCGAGGGGGACCACCGCGGCGCCGAGGCGCTGGACGGCGAGGTATCCGGCGTAGGCGACGGCGGTGCGGCCGGCCAGCAGACCCACCCGGCGGGGCGGTGTGCCGTCCAGCCGCAGGAGGAGGCGCGCGGCCAGGGCGTCGGCGAGGCCGGCGAGCTCGGCGTAAGGTCAGCTCGGTGTCGCCGATCTCGAGTGCGGTGCGGTCCGCGTGGGTGGCGGCGGAGGCCGCGAACCAGTCGTAGAGGGTGTGCCGTTCGGCGGGCATGCGTACCGTTCGCCTTTCTCGGGGGGTCGGTTCCGGCTCGAGGGCCGCGGCGGGTGCCGCGGTACCGGCCGTGCGGGCAGTCACCCGCGGGCCATGGGAAACGCGCAGCTCAGGGGCAGCGAGGAGCGGTCGCGCAGGCTGATCCAGCGGTAGTCGCCCCAGTGGCCCGACCGGGCGCCCGGCGGCACGTCGATGGTCCAGGGGCGCCCGGCGAACCCCGCCCCGCTGGCCTTGACGCACGCCTCCTGGGCCGTCCAGACCCAGGCGACCTCCTCGGCGGCCCGCGCCGGGGGCAGCGCGGCGATCCGCCGGGCGTGATCGTGCAGCAGCCGCCGGGCGAACGAGGCGGTGACGGAGGTGCCGGGGCGCTGCACGTCCACGCCCACGGCGCGCCCGATTGCTACCCCGACGGCGACCGCGCCCTGGCTGTGCGAGACGCTGATGCCGACGCCGGGGTGTTTGTGCAGCCAGGGCTTGCCACGCGGATCGGTGGTGATGTCGGCGTCGGCCAGGGCCGGGCGCAGCGCGCCGAGCGTCTTTCTCAGCAGCCCGCGGCCGGCGAGGAATTCCCGGGCGCGCCGGTCGGGCAGGGCGGCGGCGCGGCGCAGGTCGTCGCGGTGGGCGCTGGGCGCGATCCGGTCCTCGGTGGCCGTGGTCACCCAGACCTGGTCGGCCACCAGGAGGGGCGTGGTCACGGCAGGGTGCCCGGCCGTTCCAGGCCTGCCAGGACGCTCCCGGCGGCGTCCGCCAGCATCCCCAGCACCACTTCGTTGGCTCCGCCGCCGATGCCGAACAGCGCGGCCTGGGCGCGTATTTCCTGGATTCCTCCGGTGGTGAAGCCGGCCGCGCCCCACAGCTGGCCGCATTCGGTCAGTACGTGGTTGACGGTGGCGCCCGCGGCGGCCTTGAGCGTGGCGGCGGCGGTCGCGTCGTACTGCGCGACCACGGGCTCCGCGCACTCGGCGACCAGGGCGTGCAGTTCCCGGACCCGGAGGAGGCAGGCCGCGAACCGCTGCCGTACGGCGGGCTGGTCCCACAGGGTGCCCGCGCCGTGCGGGCGGCCGGAGAGCCGGTGGTGGGTGCCGGCCAGGATGCGGCGGCACAGGGCCACGCCCCACTGCGCGCCGGCGAGCCGTTCGGTGGCGATGTGGCGGGCGAAGAGCGGGAGTCCGAAGCCGACCCGGCCGAGTACATGGTCCCGGTCGAGCCGTACGCCCTCGAAGGCGACATGGCCGACGCCCGAGTCGGCGAACAGCGCGGTGTCCGCGGGGCGCACGGTAACGCCGGGCGCGTCGGCGGGCACCAGGACCCAGGTGAAGTCGGTGAAGTGCCGTCCGGCGCGGTGCCGGGCGAGAACGAGGAAGGACTCGGCCGTGGTGGTGTTGGCGATCCAGTTCTTCTCGCCGGAGACCTCCAGCACGTCGTCCTCGATCCGCACCTGGGTGCGCAGCGCGGTGAGGTCCGTGCCTGCGGTGACGTCGGTGGCGGCCAGGGCGACCGTGGCCCGGCCGGTCAGCGCCCGCTCCAGTGCCCGCCGGGCCACCGTCGCCCGGCCCGTCGCCAGGACCGGTAGTGCGGTGGCCAGTTGGACGCTCACCGACAACGTGGCGGCGAGGGAGCAGCGGGCGTCCACGGCGGTGAGCAGGTCCGCGAGCCCGCCGGGGTCGGTGCCGGTGCCGACGGTGCCGTCGCGGTAGGCCCGGGTGATCAGGCCCGCGCGGCCGAGCGCGGCCCATACCTGCGCGCCGTCCGCGGTGCGCGGCAGCGCGTCGAGCGCGGCGAAGCCGGTGGCGGCGGACGGTGGTCGGCCGTCGTCGGCCGGGGGTGGTGCGACGGGCGGTTCCTGGGGCAGTGGCTCAGGCAAAGCTCACTCCCTGGTCGCGCAGTGCCAGCCGGCCGTCGGCGAGGTGGAGCCGGTCGTTGCTGTAGTTCAGCGGGGCCGAGCGCAGGTCCCGCAGAGCCCGTTCGAGGCGGGTGGGCGAGTCCTGGAGATAGCCGTGCCGCAGCCCGACCGCGGTGATCAGGTCGTCCACGGCCGCTGCGCATTCCTCGGAGGCGGTGATCTTCAGGGCGTTGAGCTGGAGTTGACGGGCGGGTACGGAGAGGTCCGCGCCCGAGGTAACCGTCCGGAGGGTCTCCTGCAGCAGGGCGTGGACGGCGTCCAGCCGCCTGCGGGCCCGGGAGATGCGGGTGAGCAGCAGTTCCGAGGAGAGGTCGAAGCGCTCGCGCCCCCCGGGGCTGCGCAGCAGCCGCAGCACGCGCGAGAGCGCTCCTGCCGCCGTTCCGAGCCACACCGCCGACCAGCCCAGATGCGCCAAAGGGCCGAAGACCTTGGCGGCGATCTCGTGGAACTGGCCCGGCTCGCCGACGATGTGGTGCTCCGGGACGCTGCCGGTCAGCCGGAGGGCGACGCTGTGGCTGGCGCGCATGCCCATCGGCTGCCAGTCCCCCGATGCGGTGAGGTCCAGCTGGTGGCGGTGCGCATACACCAGCGACACCTGGTGTTCCGTGGCGGCGCCGGGGCTGCGCATGGTGAGGAGGAAGCCGTCGGCGTGGGCGCCGCCGGTGACGATGGGCGCATGCCGGTCGATCGTCAAGTGACCCTCGTCGGCGGTCAGTTGTGCCTGTGCGCTGAGCAGGTGGCCGCCCTTGCCGGCTTCCGTGGTGACGGAGGCGAGGTAGTTCTCCCCCGCCGCGATCCGCGGCAGCACTTCTTTGCGGAGCCGCTCATGGCCGTGGCGGACGAGGGCCTCGGTCTGCTGGCAGTGCATCGCGAAGATCATCCCGACGGACATATCGCTGCGTCCCAGGGTCTGCGCGGCCGCGACCATGTCTCCTACGGTGCCGCCGAGTCCGCCGTACTCGGCGGGGACCAGCAGACCCAGCAGGCCGGTGCGGCGCAGTGCGGCGAGCGCGTCCACCGGGAATTCCGCGGCCCGGTCGGTGCGCCGGGCGTGCTGCGCGGTGACCTCGGCGACCTCGGCCAGACGGGTCGTCAGGTCCAGGGAGGCGGCCGTGGGCGCCGGGCTCATGCGGTCACCTCGCCGGCGTCCTGCCCGGCGGTCCCGTCGGGGAGCTCCGCGGCGATCACCCGCCACAGGTTGCCGGCCGTGGCGAAGGTGGCGTCATTGAGCTGGTCGTCCGGCAGCGATATCCCGAAGGTGTCCTCGATGGCGAAGAGCAGCTCGATGGCCTGCATGGAATCGACGCCCAGGGCGCGCAGGTCGGTGTCGGGGGTGAGGACGATCTCCTCGGGTCCGGAGTGCTTGAGGAAGGGGCGCAGCAGTGCGGTGAAGCGGGGGTCCATGGGGTCTCTCTTCGGTACGGAGTGGTTCAGCGGGCGATGCGGCACAGGTCGTCGACCCGGCGGAGGTTTTCCGGGACGAGCGCGTCGGCGTCCAGTTCCCGGCCCAGCTCGTCCTCCAGCCGCTCGATGATTTCGATCAGTCGGAAGGAGCTGAAGGAGGCGAAGGCGTCGAACGGGGCACCGTCGAGGAGTGCGGCCCCGTCCACGCCGAGCACGTCACCGGCCAGGGCGGCCACGCGGTGCCGCAGCGCATCGTCCGGGACCGCGGGGGCGGCGGCGGGCGGGGCGCCGAAGACCGTCCGGTCGGCGGCGAGGACGTCGCGCAGGCGGTCCACGATGCCCGGCGGTTCGGCCCGGCCCCGGGACACCCGTCGGTGGGCGACGTAGGTCTGCTCGACGACCTTGTCCCAGGCGCGCAGGTGCTCGCGCTCGGCCTCGGTCACCTCGGCCCGGCCGGCGAAGTGCGCGCGGTAGCGGGCGTGCAGCTTGCGCGCTCGGGACAGCAGCCAGGTCTCGGCGGTGAGCCGTTCCACGGCCTGCGCGCGGTGGGGGCAGTCGTCGTACGCTCCGAGGTAGGCCGCCACGGCGCCGTCGTCCACCGAGAGCGTCGGCGCCGGCGCGGGAGCCACCCGGCTGCCGGCCGGGGCCAGTTCGACGACGTCGGCCTCCTCGACGGCGGCCAGGTCCGCCTCGGGCAGCACCCAGCGGCCGGGCGCGGCCGGTCCCCAGTGGGTCTCGCTGCGGTAGGCGTCCGTGATCTGCCAGCCGCCGGGCGCCGCGGCGAGCAGGAAGCTGTGCTCCATGTGGGCGTGTCCGTGGTACGGCAGCCAGGGCAGGGTGAAGGCGTCGGCGACGACGTAGCGGACCCCGCCGTCGGCGCGGAGCCGGGCGAGCAGGCCGCCGGCGGCCATCCGCTCCTGTCGCACCACCGTGAGCCCCAGGAGTTCCGGTGCCCTGTGCAGCTGCTGCGCCAGCGGCGGGTCGACCGTGGGCAGACCGTCCGCCCCTTCCCGGGAGCGGAAGGTCAGCGGCGCGCCGAGCCGGAGATGCGTTCCAGGTCCGTGGTGGTGGTCCGCGAGCACCGCCAGATTGGCCTGGATGCAGTCCAGTAGACCGCTGTGCACCGAATCCAGGCCGAAGTGCTCCGGTTCGCTGGTGACGGCCATGTACGTTCACCTTTCCTGTTGCGTGGGGGCTGTGCTGAGTGGTAAGGGCGGGGGCGCGGGCCGTCGGTCACAGCCACGGTGGCAGTGCGGGCAGCGGCGCCGTGCCGTCGAGTCCCGTGCCGGTGGACCGTCCGGCGAGCCAGCCAAGCAGGTCGGCGGGGGTGCCGGAGACGACCGGACCGCCCGTGCCGAAGCGGGCGAGGAGTGCTCCTTCGGGGTCGCGGAGGGTGAGGTCCGGCATGCCCTCTGCCTCGGCGTAGTAGCCCAGTACGTCGTCGAGGACGATCTGCCGGGCCGGCGCCGGAATGTCGGCGACGTCGTACCCGATGTCCAGGTCCACGTGGTGCAGGACGAGTTCGCGCACCCGGATCACCAGGATCCGGCAAGGGGTGCAGAGTTCACCGGTGAAGGGCCGGACGGTCGCCCGCCAGGCGGGTTCGGGAAGCTCCTCGATCGTGCGCCGGAAGTGGGCGGCGCTGGTGCGGACGTCCGTCACCAGCGCGGCGGCCGGTCCGCCGGCCCCCGCCTCGATCTCGGCGTCGCGGGCCCGGCGGTCCGGGTACTGCGCGGTCTCGACCCCGGTACGGGCCCACTGAAGCAGCCGCTCCAGCGCCGGGGCCTGGCGCGCCAGATGGCTGAGGACGTGGCCGCGGGTCCAGCCGGGGAGCCGGGACGGGGCCGCGATGTCCCCGTCGTCGAGCCGTGCGAGGCCGTCCAGCAGTCGGTCCGTCGCGGCGTCGATCACTGCGAACGATTCCGGGGTGGGGGGTATTTCCTTCACGATGCTCCCGTCAGCCGGGCGAAGCCCTGGGCGATCCTGGTGAGTTGGCCGGCGATGTGGGGCAGGCGGGTGGGGTCGTCGGCCCCAAGGGCCTGCTCCTGCTGTTGCGCGTCGCCGTACAGCAGACTGGTGGCGGCCTTGAAGCGCAGCGCGTGCGGATCGTCGCCGAGCAGGTGTCCGGCCAGTACGACGATCCCGGAGTCGTCCAGGAGCCGGGCGGCGAGCGATGCCGAGTCCGTCACCCCGCGGGCGGCCAGCCGGTCGCGCAGCGGTGCGAAGTCCGGGTAGACGTAGAACCCGCCGGTGGGCGGGCGGCAGTCGGCGCCCGCTTCGACGGCGAGGCGGTGCACCGCCCTTGCCACCGCGCCGTGCAGCCGGGCACTCCCACGCATCCGTTCCACGATTTCCGGCGGCTCGGCGTAGGCGTACTGCGCGACCTGCTGCATCGGTCCGGCGAGCGTCGACCAGATCTCGCTGGCCGCCGCCACCACGGCGTCCCGCAGCAGCGCCCCGGTGTCGCCCTCGGGGAAGCGGGCCACGCCGATGCGCCACCCGCCGAGCCCGAGCGTCTTGGACAGTCCGCTGGTGACGACGGTGCGCTCGGGTGCCACCTCGGCCGGGCTGAGGAAGGGCGTGGCCCGGGGGTCGTGGACGCTGTCGCGGTAGATCTCGTCCGAGACGATCAGCAGGTCCTCGGTCCGGGCGAGCGCGCACAGGGCGCGGATCACCGAGGGCGGCGCGAGGGTCCCGGTGGGGTTGTCGGGGAGGGTGAGGACCAGCAGCCGGGGGTCGGCGCCCGACGCCCTGGCCCGGCGGATGGTCTCGCTCAGCGCGTCCGGGTCGGGGACGCCGCCGCAGTCGGCGGGGATCGGCACGCCGAAGACCTTCTTGCCCGCGTAGGCCGCCTGCGGGGCGTAGGTGTTCCAGGCGGGTCGGGGCAGCAGCACATCACCGGGGATGACGAGTTGCAGCGCCATCAGCAGGGGTTTGCTGCCGGGCGCGACGATCACCCGGTCGGGTTCCGTGGGCAGCCGCCGGCGGGTGAAGTAGCCGGCCACCGCGCCGCGTACGTCCTCGGCGCCGGCCACCGGGCCGTAGGCGGAGCGGGCGGCGCCGAGCGTCAACTGTTCGGCCAGTTGCGGCAGTACGGGCAGCCGGGCCTCGCCGAACGCGAGGTGGACCAGGGACGCTCCCGCGGCCCGGCGCTCGTCCACCAGCTGGTTGAGCGCCAGGTTCGGGGAGGGCGGGGCCACGGTGACGGAGGTCATGGCGCCTTCTTCTTCGCGCGGTGCGCCCCGTGGGGCGCGCGGTCGGGTGGTGGGGTGCTTGCGGCCGGGGCGGTGCCGCGGACGGCGGCCGCGAGGTCGGCGGGGGTGGCGGGGTCCAGTTCCAGGTCGTCCAGCCAAGCGGCGGTCGGCGAGTAGCGGGCCCGGAACGGCCGGCCGACGAGTGCGGGGTTCCGCGCCTGGAGCATCCGGAGCCGGAAGTACGCCCCCTCGGGTGTCTCCTCGACGCCGTCCACCACGACCTTGCCGGGTGTCGCCGACATGACCGGGCCGCGTACGGTGCGGGCGAGGCCGGGCAGCGTGCGGTACGCCGCGGTGAAGATCTCCACGGCCCGGGCCAGCGGCACCTTGAAGTAGTCGTACGGCCCGGTGTCCCGCTCAACGAACAGGTAGTAGGGCACCGCGCCGACCGCCAGCTCCGCCTGCCACAGCTCGCTCCATGCCCGCGCGTCGTCGTTGACGTGCGCGATCAGCGGCGCCTGGCAGTAGACCACCGCTCCCGTGGCGCGGATGCGGGCCACCGCCTGCCGCGCGAGGTCGGTCGCCAGCTCCCGCGGATGGCTGAAGTGCGCCATCACGGCGAGTTGCCGCCCGGAGGCGACGACACGCTCGAACAGCCGCAGGACGTCGTCGGCGTCGGGGTCGGTGACGAAGCGCTGCGGCCAGTAGGCCACGGACTTGGTGCCGATCCGGATCGTGCGGACCGATGAGACGCCCAGCAGCGGCTCCAGGTGGCTGCGCAGCCGCTCGGTCGACATCACCATCGGGTCGCCGCCGGTGACCAGGACGTCGTGCACTTCGGGGTGTTCGCCCAGGTAGTCGAGGAGTCCGCCGGGGTCGGGGGCGGCGAAGCGCAGATCCGCGTCCCCGATGAACTGCGCCCAGCGGAAGCAGTAGGTGCAGTAGGCGTGGCAGGTCTGGCCCTGGCCGGGGAAGTAGAGCACGGTCTCGCGGTATTTGTGCTGGAGGCCCGGGAGTTGCACGCCGTCCTGGCTGGGCACGTTGAGCTGCTGCTGGCCTGAGGGGTGGGGGTTGAGGCGGCTTCGGATCTCCTGCACGGCCTCGCGCAGCAGCAGTTTGTCGGCGGGGTCGGCGGACAGCTTCGCGAGCTGGTCCTCGTCGGCTTCGGCCAGCATTCCGCGCTGCGGGAAGGTCAGCTGGAAGAGCGGGTCCTCGGGGACCCGGTCCCAGTCGATGAGCTGGGTGAGGACGTAGGAGTTGACGCGGAAGGGCAGCACCAGCGACACCCTGCGCACCGTCTCGCGGATGTCCGCGGGCAGTGAGTGGCGCCGGGCGATCTCGTCGAGGTGGCGCGGGCCGAACGCCCGGAAGCGCGCCGGTTCCGGCAGGCCGGCCGGCATCAGCGGGTGCCTCCCGTCCGGTTCGGTTTGCGGTACAGGTCGTCGCCGAGCACGAGGAAGTCCAGGTCCATGGAGCGGAAGGCCGCCAGCGCGTCGGCCGCGGTGTTGACGATGGGCTCGCCCTTGTCGTTGAAGGAGGTGTTCAGCAGCACCGGTGGCGCGCCGCGCCGCTCCAGGCAGTCCAGGGCCGCGCCCACGGCCGGGGCCTCGTCACCGTGCAGCACCTGCGGGCGGGTGGTGCCGTCGATGTGGACGACGCCGGGGGCGACGCGGCGGCCGAGCGCGGTGGCCTTGGCCGCGCCCAGCATGTAGCGGCTCAAGTGCTCCTGCTGTTCCCACAGTTGGGCGCCGTAGCCGGGTCGGGTCACGCCGGCGAAGGGGCGCCACTGCTCGCGGTTCTTGACGGTGTTCACCCGGGTGTTGACGTCCGCGGTGTTCGGTACGGCGATGATCGACCGGCGGCACAGGGCCCGCGGGCCCACCTCGGAGCGGCCCTGGGCCACCGCGCCGATGCGGCCGTCCAGCAGCAGGGTGGTCAGCTCGTCGATGTCCAGGTCGGTCCGGATCAGGTCCGAGGTGTCCGGCGCGGCCGCGCCGTGGGCGCCGCCGTGATGGATGTCCGTGCCCAGGTAGGGGCTCAGCGGTCCGGTGTGCTTCGTGGGCGGGCGTACGGTCCATGCGGCGCCCAGGGCGACGCCGGCGTCGTGCGGCACCGGTGGGACGTACAGCGGGCCGGGCAGGGTGCCGTTGGTGCTGCAGTTGAGGGCGACGCCGCCGCTGAGGCACAGCTGGTCGACGCCGGACGCCTTGCGGGTCAGCGCGACGAGGTGGGTGACGGTCTGCTCGATGAGGCGCTGCGCGGTGTAGGCGACGAGGATCGCGTGGGGGTCCTCGGTGAGCCGTTCCTCGGGTGCGGTCGGGCCGTCGGCTCCGGCGATCTTCGTGTAGCGCTCCCGCCAGCGGCCGACGACGGTGTCGTAGTGCTCCTTGATCTCGTCGGCGGTGGCGCTCCCCCGGCTCTCGGTGAGCGGCTCGACGGCGAGGCGGAAGTCGTCGGCCGCGAGGTCCACGAGGGGTTCGACCTCGAGGTGCGCGGCGCGTCCGTAGGCGGCCAGGCCCATCGTCTTGCCGGCGTTGAGGAAGGAGAAGCCGAGCCAGGTGGAGGCGGCGTCGTAGGCGTAGCCGAGCGAGGCGGTGCGCTGCCAGGTGTGTTCCAGGCGGGGCGCGGCGCCGTCCTCGTACGTCCAGATGGTGGAGGACTCGTTCTCGCCGTGGCCGTCGACGACCAGCACGCCGGCCTTGCTGAAGGGCGAGGCGTAGAAGGAGGAGGCGGCGTGCGCCTGGTGGTGGGGGACGCGGACGACCTCGGGGGTGCGGTCGCCGAAGTCCAGTCCGACGGCGTACGCGAGGAAGTCGGCGTCGCCTGCGAAGCGGCGCGGGTAGAGCTGCTCGCTGTCCCAGCCGAGGGCGACCACATCGATGTCGGCGGCGCTGATGCCGGCCTGCTCCAGGCAGAAGCGGGCGGCACCGAGCGGTTTGCGGTAGAGCGAGTGGCGGTGCCGGTTGCAGCGCTCCTCCTCGGTGAAGGCGACGATCTCGCCGTTCTCGTCGATGAGGCAGGCGGCGCTGTCGTGCCAGCCGGTGGGGGGCGCGTTGACACCAAGGATCCACGTCATGGGTATCTCTCTTCGTCTGCGGACGGGCGGTCAGGGAAGCGGGGTGAGGGTGTGGCGGACGGCGCGCTGGGCGCGGCCGAGCGTGGCGGCGCAGTCCTCGGGGGTGTCGCCGACGGCCACCAGTGCGGCGAGCCGTGGCACGATGCCGCGGGGCGGCAGCAGGAGCCGGGTGCCGGGGGCGGCGAGCGGTACGGCCTCGACGATGCCGGGCTCGGCCGCGGCGGCGGCCAGGTCCAGGGAGCGCACGGTGCCGTCGGAGTCGGGGTAGACGAAGCGGACCTCGGCGCAGCGGTCGCGGTCGGGGGTGAGGTGCGGGGTGCGGCCGAGTGCGATGTCGGCGGCCGCCGCGACCGGGTCGACCCCGGTGGCGAGGGTGCCGAGCAGCGGGATGAAGTCGCCCCCGAGCCGGCCGTTGACCTCGACGATGCGTGGGCCGGTGGGCGTCAGGCGCAGCTCGGTGTGGGTGAGGCCGGTGCGGATGCCCAGGGCGGTGTGGGCGTCGGTGACGACGGCCTGCATCTCGTCGGCCCAGGGCTCGTGGCGCCAGGGGGCGACCAGATGGCCGACCTCCTCGAAGTACGGCGCGAAGCCCAGGCGCTTGTGTGCGACGTTCACGATCCGAACCGTGCCGTCGAACACGGCGCAGTCCACGCTGATTTCGGCTCCGGACAGATACTCCTCCACGATCACCCCGGCCAGTCCGTGGATGCCGGGGAAGGAGGAGCCGAGCGCCTGCTCGTAGGCGCGGGAGACGTCTTCGGGGTTGGCGGCGAGGGTGACGCCGATGCTCCCGGCGAGGGCTCGGGGTTTGACCACGACCGGCCGGCCGAGCGCCTCGGCCGCGGCCAGCGCCTCCTCGCGGGTGTGGACCTGGCGGAATTGCGCCGAGGGCACCCGGGCGGCGGCGAGCAGTCGGCGGGTGGCGAGCTTGTCGCGGCAGCGGCGGGCGGCCTCGGGGCTCATATGGGGCAGGCCCAGTCGGCGGGCGACCTCGGCGGTGGTCTCCAGGAGCGTCTCGTCCCAGGTCAGTACGGCTCCCGGGCCGCGGTGCCCGGCGAGCAGCGCGGCGACGGCGCGGGTGGTGGCGGCGGGGTCTGCGGTGTCCGCGAGGCGGAACCGGTCGGCCACGTAGGGGCGTTGCCAGTCGATGTCCGAGCTCTGGACCAGCGCGGTGGTGACCCGGTCGGCGAGGGAGGCCAGCGCATAGGCGCGGTAGGGCGGATTGCCGCAGCCCACCACGACGAGCCTGCCGGGAGCCTGGGGATCGACGGGGGTGCACTCCAGCGCGGCGTCCCGCATCGTGCGGCGGACGGCGGCCTCGATCTCGGCGCTGTCGGCGCCGCGGAAGCGGAATCTCGCCCCGGCGTGTTCGTAGCCGCCGCCGCTGAGCACGGCGCCGGTTTCCGGGAGGACTTCAGCGTAGGGCCCGTCTCCCCGGTGCGAGGTGACCGTGCGCACCCGGCAGGGCGTCGGCGCCGTGGGCGGCACCAGCAGCCAGCCCGCCACCTGCGCCGGGCCGGTGGCGGACCGGGCCGAGCGGTCCTCGGTGCCGGTCTGGTGGGCGACGGCCGCGGCCATCAGATCGATGCCGTGCACCTCACGCCAGGTGAACGGCACTTCGGCGCCGCCCGGCCGGGCTCCGATCTCCAGGACGGTCAGCTCGCCGGTGTCGCTCGCGAAGAGTTCCAGGTGGAAGACCGAGGGACCGGTGAAGAGCGCCGCGGTGGCGGCGGCGGTGATCTCGCCGATCCGTGACAGGAGTGCGCCGTCGTCGATCTCGACCGAGCCGAGGGCGGTGCCGGCGGTGAATTCCAGGCAGGTGTTGAGGTAGCGCGAGGCCCGCCAGGCCCCGAGCCCGTCGCCGGTGAAGACACCGTCGACGTGCAGGACCTGGTGCGGCAGCCATGCCTGGACGAGCATCTCGGCGTCCCGGGGGAAGTCGTAGGCCCGGATCGCCGCCTGGGTGTCCAGCCGGGTGATGCCCGCGCTGGCGGTGCCGCGCCTCGGTTTGACGAGCACCGGCCGGCCGTGCCGGGCGGCGAAGGCGGCAACCGAGTCGTGGTCCGGGGCGGCGGCCGTCGTCGGCACCGCGACGCCCACGGCTTCGAGCCGCTGCGCCATCAGCAGTTTGTCGCGCAGCGGCAGCAGGTCCGCGCTGCGCTGTCCCGGCAGGTCGAACTCGCCGCGCAGTTCGGCCGCCAGATCGAGGTCCGTCTCCTGCAGGGCGACGATCCGGGTCGGCGGCCCGACCTGTGCGACCAGCGCGTCGAGGGCTGCGCGGACCGACTTGGCGTTCTCGGTGCTGTCCACCAGCCGTACCGCTGCGGCCTGTTCGGCCGGCAGGTGGCGGGCGGCGCGTTCGGTGGTGAGGTAGCTGACGCGGTGCGCCGCGTGGTCGAGGTAGGCGGCGTAGTCGGCGTACCGGTCGGTCCAGCGGTGGATGATCACGACATGTTCGGGCACGGGCGGCCTCCTGGGAGGGGACGAGCACGGGGAAGCGGTCGGTCCGCGGGCGGCGGCCGGGCGGATCGGCGCGGCGGAGTCTTCAGGCGGGCCTGCGCCTCCGGGGGCGAGCGCCGCAGAAGTCCGGCAGGACTTCGCGGCCGGTGGGGGGGCACAAGTGGGTGGGCGAGGTGTGGCCTCCGTGGCGGCGGGCCGGGCGGGGCTGCTCGTTCAGCGGCCCTCGGCCGCGGACAGCAGGCTCTCGTGCATGTCCCACAGCAGTGCGGCGCACCGTTCACGGCCGAGGTCCTTGGCGGTGAGGCGGACGGTGAGGGCGTCCTCGCTCTCCAGGGCGCGGGCGTAACATCGCGGACCGATGGTGGTGAAGGGCTCCTCCCAGGTGACGGTGGGCGGACGGCCGGGCACCGGCTCCCGGCGGGGTGCGGCGTCCAGTGGTGCGGGGTCCGGTACGGCCACGTAGTTGAAGGCGCAGGCCGGTTCGGCGGCGGCGGGCAGCTCGGCGCGCAGCGCCGCGACGGCGGTGACGTCGTGCATGCCGTGGCGGAAGGCGCCGAGGCCGCTCCAGTGCACGGCGGCGGCCAGTTCGACCAGGTCGTCCTTGCGGGCGTCCTCGATGAGCGCCGGTACCCACTGGTTCATCGACGTCACCAGGTTCTTCCAGCGGCCGGCGAAGCGGTTGGCGCTCATCAGTTGCACCAGCAGCGCGTCGGTGCCGCACATCCGGGCGACGCCGCGGGCGTAGGCGGCCAGGACGACGCTGGCGACGGAGACCCGCGCGCGTTCGGCGAGGGTGTGCGCGGCGGGGCGGGCGGCTGTGGAGTGCAGCGTGCCCTGGACGACGTCGTCGACCGCGTCGGCGGGGCGCGGCAGGGCTGCCATGGGTGCGCGGCCCAGCAGTTGCTTCCAGTGGTCGAGCGCCGCTGATTGCCGGTGGAGCCCGGCGGCGGAGTGCTGTTCGGCGGCGAGGTCGGCGGGTCCGGGCGGCGGTGGTCCCAGCCCTTCGGGGTCGGTGAGCGCCTGCCGGAATTCCTGGTAAAGCAGCTCTTGGGCCCAGGCGTCCGCGGCGATGTGGTGCTTGACGAAGAGCAGGTGTGCGGGGACACCCGACCGGGTCAACAGCCGGGCCCGCCAGCCGTGTTGGCCGCCGAGGTCGAACGGTTCGGTGGCCAGTGCGGCGGCGAGGTCCGCGGGTTCGGCGGTTTCGTCCTCGAGGGTCGGCAGCGCGTCGTCCCAGTCGGTGTCGGGCGGCAACTGACCGGGGACGTCGGGGTCCCGGAGGTCGTAACGCGTCCGCAGTGACGGGTGGCGGGCGGCGATGGCGCGCACCGCCGTGCGCACCTGCTGCGCGTCGACGCCCCGCGGCAGGGGCCAGGTCGCCGCGTTGTTCGGCTCGTGCCGGCGGGCGGCCGGCAGGCTTCGGATGTCGTGCCATACCGAGAGCTGTCCCAGCGACAGCGGATCTGCCTCGGACATACGCCCCCCCATTGACACACTTCCATTATGCGGAATATGAATTCCATGCAGAGCTGACGCTGCCACAATCCGCCGAAGTCTGTCCAGAACCAGCCATCGCCGGACGCCCCCACTCCCCCGCGAGCCTGAACCCCCCATAACGGCAACCCCCTTACGGGGAGGCGCCGAAAACGCACCCGGCAGCCACTCCGCGACGGAAACCCGAAGTCGGCAAAAGTGACCCACCTCACATCCCATCGCCATGGCGGCCATGAGAGCCTGAGTGCCACTTCCCGGAACTACCTTTCCGCGTAACGGAAGTTCGGAAGGGGGCGGTGGTCGCAGCGACCGACGGCCGGGCACCCGCACGGGACGACCGCCGCGCCCCGAGCCATGGCCGCGCAGCCCGCCCGGCCCGCCCCGGATCACCGTTCTCGAACACCACGAGGGGTCTTTGCCACGTGAGTCAGCAGCTGCCCGCCCCGGCCGATTCCGTCAGGGAATTCCTCCACGAGTTCCTGCTCGACCCCGCCCGCCACTCCCCCGACGCCCCCGCCGTCGTCGAGTCCACGCAACCCGGCAGGATCACCACCACGACGTACGCGGAACTCGGCGCCCTCGTGGACGTCTACGCCGCCGGTCTCGACGCCCTCGGCATCGAGACCGGCGCCCGGGTGATCCTGGAGTCCGACACCACCGCCCACTCCCTCGCGCTGCTGCTCGCCTGCTCCCGGGCGGGCCTCACCTTCATCCCGGTGAGCCCCGAAATGCCGCACCAGCGGCTGCTGTCCATCATTGCCACCGCCCGGCCGGCCCTCCATCTCCAGACCCGGGACGGCACCCGCACGGACCTCCCGCACCCCGTGGGAACCGCCCGGTTCGGCCCCACCGGACTGAGCGTCGAGCGGGCCCCCGAGCGACACAGGCCCCGGCGCCGGGCGCCCTGCGCCACCGA
This sequence comes from Streptomyces sp. NPDC048483, assembly GCF_040651455.1. Classification (NCBI taxonomy): domain Bacteria; kingdom Bacillati; phylum Actinomycetota; class Actinomycetes; order Kitasatosporales; family Streptomycetaceae; genus Streptomyces; species Streptomyces sp. NPDC048483. The sequence goes on along the minus strand of NZ_JBEZJZ010000010.1, from coordinate 33,955 downwards.
CCCCGCGTACATCATCTTCACCTCCGGCACCACGGGTCGTCCCAAGGGCGTCGTGATGAGTCACCGTGCGGTGATCGCCTTCTACCGGGGCATGCTGGCGCACCGCATCGCCACACCCGAGGACCGCATCGCCAGCACCTCCCCCCTGCACTTCGACTTCTCCCTGCTCAACATCGGCCTGGCACTGGGCAGCGGCGCCAGCGTGGTGCCGGTCCCGCAAGACCTGGTGCGCTGGCCCCGGCATCTGCTGCGGGTGCTGCGGGAGACCGGGGCCACCCAGGTCAACGGCGTACCGTCGATCTGGCGCCAGACGCTGCGCTACGAGCCCGAGCGGCTGGCCGCCCTCGACCGGCTGCGCGGCATCCTCTTCTGCGGCGAGGAGTTCCCGCTGCCCGAACTGCGCAGACTCCAGCAGCTCCGGCCCGACGCCCGCATCATCAACTGCTACGGCGCCACCGAGTCGATGGCCTGCTCCTTCAAGGACGTGCCCAACCCCCTGCCCGACACCGTGGAGAGGCTCTCCATCGGGATCGCGCACCCCGGCGCGGAGATCCTCCTCGTCGACGAGACCGGCAACGTCGTGACGGAACCCGGCGTGCTCGGCGAGATCCATCTGCGCAGCCCCGCGCTGTTCTCCGGATACTGGGACGATCCCGCCGCCACCCGGTCGGCGCTGGTGCCCGACCCGCTGTGCCCGCAGTCCGGCCGGCTCGTCCTGCGCACCGGGGACCTGGCGGTCCAGCGGGAGGACGGCGAGTTCTCCTTCTGCGGCCGGACCGATTCCCAGGTGCAGATCAACGGCAACCGCGTCGAACTGGGCGAGGTGGCACGGCAGTTGACGGATTTCCCCGGCGCCACCGCCGCGACCGCCATGGCCCTGCCGCGGCCCGACGGCGGCGTGCAGCTGACCGCCTTCGTCGTCCTCGCGGCGGACCGGGCCGGGACGGACCCGGCCGAGCTCCGCGACTTCTGCGCACGCACCCTGCCCGCGTACATGGTTCCCCAGGACATCGAGCTGCTGGACCGGCTGCCCACGACCGCGAACGGCAAGGTCGACCGCGCCCTCCTGGCGGACATGGCGGGGGCGGACCGGCCGGGCGCGGCGCCGGCCGGGCCCCGCGGCCGCGTCCGCCGACCGACCCCGGAGAAGTGAGCCTTGAGCGGAATCGACACGCCCCGCACGCAGACCGGTGAGCACCCCCGGAGCCGGCTACGCACCTCCGTCCAGGTACGGGTGGGCGGGCTGCCCGGCGCATTCTGGGTGCTGTGGGGCGGATCACTGGTCAACCGGCTGGGCTCCATGGTCAATCCGTTCCTGAGCCTCTATCTGACGGCGGTCAGAGGCGTCTCGCTCGCCGACACCGGAATCGTGCTCGCCGTCGTCGGCGTCGGTTCGGTCCTGTCCCAACCGCTCGGCGGCTTCCTCGCCGACCGCTTCGGCCGCCGGGTGGCGCTGACCGGCGGGATGCTGGCGAACGGCGCGACACTCCTCGCCCTCGGCCACGCCCAGAGCCTCACCGTGCTCGTCGGGTGCTGCTTCGTGCTCGGCATCACGATCGACCTCTTCCGCCCCGCTGCCCAGGCGCTGGTCGCCGACGCCGTGCCGGACGCCGACCGGACCCGCGCCTACGGCCTCCTGTTGTGGGCCGTCAACCTCGGGTTCTCGGTCGCCATGGTGATGGGCGGCTTCCTCGCGTCGCACGGGTTCCAGCTGATCTTCTGGCTGGACGCCGGGGCCTGCACGGCCTTCGGGGTGCTGGTGTGGCTGGCCATCCCGGAAACCCGCCCGGCCGTCCGGGAGGCGACCGCGGGCGGCTATCGCACCGTGCTGCGCGACCGCGTGATGCTGGCATTCGCCGGGATCATCGTGGTCTACGCGATCGTCTTCCAACAGGCCTTCGCCACCCTGCCGCTGGCGATGAAAGCCGCCGCACTGCCCAACAGCGCCTACGGAATCGTCATGGGGATCAACGGCATCGTCGTCATCGCGATGCAGCCGCTGATCGGCCACCGGCTCACCGCCCTCGACAAGAGCCGGGTACTCGCCACCGGCTTCGCCGTCGCCGCCTGCGGCAACGCGCTGGCGGCCACCGCCTCGGCGACGGCGGGATACGCCCTGGCCGTCGCGGTGTCGACGCTGGGGGAGATCCTGGTCTTCGCCACCACCGCGGCCGTCGTCGCCGCCCTCGCCCCGGCCTCCCTGCGCGGCCGCTACAACGGCCTGATCGGAATGGCCTGGGGCACCGGCTTCCTGATCGCGCCGGTCATGGGCACCCGCCTCCTCGACACCGGCTCCACGCCCCTGTGGCTGAGCTGCGCCGCCCTGTGCCTCGTCGCCTCTCTCGGGCAGCTGTCCCTGGCTCCGTCGCTCCGCCGGCGCGCGGCGGGATGAGCCCGGGAGCGGGGAAAGAGCCGCCGACGCCCCAACCCACCCACCGGCCCGGCCACCGGCCCGCCGCGCACCGGAAGAAGCCCCCAACGTGAAGAGAGTCCAGTGAAGAAAGTCCTGTTGATCGAGGCCGATGTCGCCGCGGGCGAGGACCTGCTGACCGCCGCCGCGGAGCTCGGCCTGGAAGCCTATGTGGCCACCCACAAGGAGCTGTACCTGCGCTACCGGCCCGAGTTGCGGACGAAGATCGCCGCCCCCGTCTTCACCGACTTCCGCAACCCCGCGGCCGCCCTGGACGAACTGGCCGCCTTCTGCCGCAGGACCGGCATGGACGCCGTCGTCGCCTGCTGGGAGTTCCTCTCCCCGCTCGCCACCCGGCTGGCGGCCGAGCTGGGCCTGCCCGGCCACCGCCCCGAACTCGCCGACGCCTGCCGCAACAAACGGCTGATGGCCGAGGCGTTCGCGGCCCACGGCGTGCCCTGCCCCCGCACCGTAGTCGCGGCCGATCATCCCTCCCTCGCCCGGCGGATCGCGGAGGCCGGGCTGGCCTACCCCCTGGTCGTCAAGCCCGCCGAGAACGCGGCCTCGATCGGGGTGTCCGTCGTCCGGTCGCCGGAGGAACTGTCCCGCGCGGCGCTGCTCGCCCAGTCCCAGACCCACAAGTTCCCGCACGGCATCGTGCTGGACACCACCCTGCTGGCACAGGAGTACGTGGACGGGGACGAGTTCAGCGTCGAGACGATCGTCACCGACGGCGAGGCGCACCACCTGACCCTCACCGAAAAGTTCACCGCCCAGGGCACCAGCCGCGCCGAGCTGGGCCATACCGTGCCGGCCCAGCTGCCCCCGCGCCTGAGCGCGGCCGTCCGTGCCGCCGCCACCGAAGCCCTCGCCGCGCTCGGGTTGCGCAACGGCATCGCACACACCGAGGTGAAGGTCGACCCGCAGGGACAGCCGAAGATCATCGAGGTGGGCGCCAGGCCCCCTGGTGACCACATCATGGGGCTGGTCAAGGACGCCCTCGGCATCGACGTCGCGCGCGCCTACCTCCAGGCCACGCTGGGTGAACGCCCCGACCTGGCCCCGGAGCGCGCGACGGCCGCCGCCATCCGCTTCCTCACCGCTCCGCAGGCCGGCACCCTCCGGTGGATCAGCGACCTCCCTCAAGGTGAGCACATCGTCGCCACCACCCTGTCGAAACTGCCCGGCGACGAAGTCGGCAGCCCGGACGACAACATGGGGCGCATCGGTCAGATCATGCTGCGGGCGGCCACTGCCGCGGAGGTCAACACGGCAGCCGCGGCGGCCCTGCGCTCCCTCACCGTGGAGATGGCCACGCCGTAGCGAGCGGCGCTCTGCCGCGGTGTTCGCTCAACGGAACGCGTCGGCATGGTCGCTCACCCCTGCACGGAACGTGCGCGCCGGCGTTCCGGTGATCTCTTGCACCGTGGAGGTGATCACGTCCGATTGCGGCCGCGTTTCGGCGCTGGCCAACAGGGCTTCCACCAGGGCGGGCGGCCGACCGTCAGCGAGCATCTGCTCGCGTGCGGCCTGTACGGGGACCTTCTCGAAGCGCAACGGCCGGCCGATCGCCTCCCCGATCGCGTGCACCTGCTGGGCCCTGCTCAGTATCTGAGGCTCCGTCAGGATGCGCTTCACGCCCGCATGTCCGTCATCGGTCACCGCGCGTACCGCCACGGCCGCGAGATCGCGCTCGTGGATCACCGCCGTGGGGGCGATGTCGGGACCGCGGACGACGCCCGCGCTGCGGATCTGCTCGGCCCATCCCCGCGCGTTGGAGGCGCTCGTGTTCGACCGCAGGACGGTCCACGCCGCTCAACGGGTCCGGCAGGAGCACCTGTTCACGTCTGCTCGCCGGCCTCTACGACCCGCAGGAGGGCTCAGTCCCCAGAGCGATCACCCCCCGGCCCACCTCGGCGATGGCACTCTCCACGTCGGTGAGGGACACGTCGGTGTTCTCCCGCACGTACAGCTCGGTGAGACGGCGTGCCGGGATGATCTCACCGTGCGCGGCGCGGACCGCGGGATGGGAGCGGCATCTGTCCCAGTACATGCGCGAGCCCGGGATGATGCCGGGGCGGCGACGGACACGATAGTGATGGCGTCCTGATAGGTCTCGGCCAAGGAGAGCCAGTTGTCGACCTCGCTGCGCAGAAGCTCCGGGGTGGTGCCGGGCAGGCCCATGATGCCCGAGACGTGAAGCTTGTAGCCCAGCTTCCGAGCCAGCCCCAGCGCCTCATGGACCCGGTCCGGGCCCTTGTTGATGCCCTTTGAGTCTCCCTTGCCCGGACCACTGGTTACGGGAGAAGCCCAGCGTGGAGTCGCCGGCCGCGTACACGTTCGCGCCGAGCTCGCCGACCACACTCTCCAGCACGGGGACGGCATCCTGGGCCCGGGTAGTCTTGGGCGTCAGGCCCTGGATCGAGCAGTGCTTGCAGCGGCGCCCAACACTCGACGCCGACACACCGCGCTCGCAGGCCAGCCCCCGATCAGCCGACTGTCACCAAAGTCATGACCGACTACACCTAGGCGCGGGAGCGCGCCGCGTGTGCGCGCGCCCGCGGTCTCAGGTCACGAACTCAGGCAGGGCTCCGGCTGCGCCACCACGTTCGGCACCTTTAGCCCAGCGGTGGGGCCGATGACGAATACTGCGGGTGGTGTGACGTCATGAGTACGGCAGTCCTCAGCGAGGTCGGCCAGGGTGGACGTCAGCACTCGCTGGAAGCGGGTGGCGGCATCCTGGACGACGAGAGCGGGCGTGGTCGCATCCCGGCCCGCGCGCATCAACAACTCCGTGGTCCTCGCAACATGGGTGACTCCCATGAGGATCACCAGCGTGCCCTTGCGCTGCCCCAGTGCGGACCAGTCCACGAGACTGCGCTCCTGATCCGGTACCAAGTGACCTGACACGATGGTCACTTCCTGGGTCATGCCCCGGTACGTCACCGGAATCCCGGCCAGCGCCGGTGCGGCAAGCGCGCTGCTCACGCCCGGCACCACGGTCACCGGCACGCCGGCCTCGGCGCAAGCGGTCACCTCCTCGAAACCACACCCGAAGACGTACGGGTCCCCGCCCTTCAGCCGAACCACGAACTGCCCGGCGCGGGCGCGGTCCACCAGTAGTTCGTTGAGCTGCTCCTGTGCGGTGGTCCGGCTGTAGGGCAGCTTGGCCGCATCGATGATCTCGACCTCCGGTCGCAGATCGGCCAGCAACTCCAGCGGCGCCAGACGGTCGACGAGCACCGTGTCGGCGGCCCTGAGCAGGTCCCGGCCCCGCACGGTGATCAGGTCCGGATCCCCCGGCCCCGCCCCGATCAGGGCCACGCCGGGCCCCGGGTGGTCCGGCGCCGGAGTCCTGATGGCTTCGGTGGCCGTGCGGGTGCAGAACACCCGCTGCTTCTCGGCGGCTTCAGCGATGGCCGCATCGTCGCCCCGGGTGGAGGCGATGGCGTACCAGGCGTACGCCAGATCGTTCAGCTGCCAGGAACGGGCGTGCCACCGCAGCCGTCCCGCCTTCGCCATCGCCTCGATTGCGGGGCACACAGCAGGTGCCACGACGGTGATCTCCGCACCGGTACCGAGCAAACGCGCCAGATGCCGCAGCACCGTGGCCTCGCCCCCGAAGACGACCACCCGACGCCCGGCCAGATCGAGCTCGGTCGAATACGTACGTACATCCTGAGGACCGGCCATGGGAAAGAGCTACTCCTGTCTGTGTTCTGATCAGGCGGACCAGTCGCGAGCGGCGGAATGCAGGACGCTGTCCGGAAAGCCCTCGGCTTCGAGGGTCCGGCCGACGAGCAGCGTCGCCAGCCTCGCCACCCCGGCCGCCCGCACATCGCCTGCGACACAGGAGAGCGTCGAGCGCACGACCGTCTCCCCGGGCTGACTCGCCAGCGCCACGGCAGCCGCCGGACAGTCCCCGCCGTAGTGCGGGAGCAGGTCCGCGACCACGTCCTCCAGGTGATTGATCACGAGGTAGACCGCCAGCGTCGCCCCGGTCCGCGCGAAGTTCGCCAGCGTCTCGCCAGGAGGCATGGACCCCGACCGCGAGCGGGCGCGCGTGATGATCAGGCTCTGCCCCACCCCCGGCACGGTCAGCTCCCGCCCGAGCACCGCCGCCGACGCCGCGAACGCGGACACGCCCGGCACCATCTCGTGCGGCACACCGGCCTTGTCCAGCACCCGCATCTGCTCAGCGACGGTGCTGTAGAGGGACGGATCCCCCGAGCACAGCCGCGCGACATCGACCCCCTTCTCGTGCGCCTCGAGGATCCGCGCCATGACCTCGTCCAGGGTCAGGCTTGCCGTGTCGACGCGCGTCGCGTCCGGGGGACAGTGCGCGAGCAGTCCGACCGGCGTCATGCTCCCTGGATAGAGACAGACGCCACAGCGGCCGAGAACCTCCCGGCCACGGATAGTGATCAGATCCGCCGCCCCGGGCCCGGCACCGATGAAGTAGACGGTCAATCGAGCGCTCTCCCCTGCATTGCCTCGTGCGTAGGTGCACTTCGGCCTGATACTTGACAGGGGCTCCGTCCGGGGAACTCAAGTCGCTGCTGTCTCGCTCCAAAGAGTGGATCTCACACGAAAGCCGCCGAAGGGCGGTGCCCCCGCCCGCACCGTCGCCGACATCGCCGCCGGCGCCCCTCCGTACGGCGTCAGGGACGTCGCCGGTCAGCCGAGTAGGGGCAGGCCGCTGCGGCGGGCTTACCCGTGCGACAGCCGCTCGCGGGTCACAGGGTGATCCGGAGGAAACACCCTTGGGCACTTCGAGGAGATCGCCGCCGGCAGGCAACAGGTGCCGTGTGCCGCTGTGACGGCGGATCCCGCTTTCCTGGCGCAGGACGACGAGTTGCCGGTACCACGGGTCCGCGACATCGGGCGGTGGGCCCGGTGCGGCTCACCCCGCGACGGGAACAGGTCCACTGACTGCTCGTCGGTGAGCAACCGTCCCTGCTCGTCCCAGTCCCGGATCGCCAGGCTCCCCTTCGCCGCACAGACATCGTCAGCCGCCGCATACGGCAATGTCGGCCTCCACGACCACAACCAGGTCTTGAAGGCCGACGACACACAGGACCCTGAATTACCCCACGACGGCTCGGGGTGGTGCCGGGGCCCGGTGGATGAGCACCGTGCTACAGCGGTATCTCAGCCCTGGATCGGGCCCAGGGGGATGTCGGAGACCGTGAGGCTGACGGACTTCACGGAGCCGCCGGTCAGGATCGGGATGCCATTGGGGCCCGGGGCGAACGTGGCGGTCAGGCCGTCCACGGAGCCACTGACGGAGAGACCACCCGCGACGCTGTCGAGGTCGTCGTCGGCTATCTCACGGGTCTCAATGCGGGACGTGTTGCTCATGAAGTTGAGCGTCCTTCCTCGGTGGTGGGTCGCAATGCGTGGCGCACTGCAGCGGAACCCACGGACGGCGTTGACGCTAACCGTGGCCGATGAAATTCCGCTGAAATCGCTGGTGGGCATGGTGCGTGTATCGACGTGGCGCAGGCTGCGGTGCTGAATACTCGCGGGGCGTGGGAGGGACCGGGCAGGGTGGGCAGGATCGGGCAGGTGCTGTGTCCGGTCCGGTGCAGGCCGGGGGCGCGGGCTTGGGTGCGAGCAGAGCGGCAGATTGCCGCCCGTCGCGGTATCCAGGCCCGCAGCAAGCCTCACGCCTCCTCGTTCCGGCGCCCGTCCCGCGGCAGCGTGAGCGTCGCGTCAGCGGTCAGTACGAGCCCGGCCGCCGCGATCAGCATGTCGACCGCATGCCGGCCTGGAACGTGTCCGCCCCGCCAGCAGCGCCCCGAAGACCACCACCGCGATCGCTCCGCCGACCTGGGCGGCCGGTGTTGAGCACCGCGGCGGCGGTGCCTGCCCGGTCCGCGGTAGCGCGTCGAGCAGCATCGCGGTCAGCGGTTCGGGCAGCGGAACCAGTCGCCGGACTGCCTTTGGGCGAGTGCGGCGACGACGGCCACGCCCAGGCCCGTCTGAACCACCCCGCTGGGGATTCCCTGGCCCAATGCCCCTGCGCCGAAGGGGACCGTGAGCGAAGCAAGGACCATCGCGGTCACCTTGGCCCCCGGACCCGCTTTGCCGAAGAGCAGCGCGCAGACTACGAGCCCTATGACCGGGAACGCCGCCCCGACCGCGGCACCGCCCCGTCCGCCTCGGCGCCCGCGAGCACCCCGACGGCGACAGCGGCGACCAGGACGAGCGCGACGGCCACATACGCCATAACCCGCGTGGCACGCACCGCCCCCGGCATCACCGCGTTCGCCGACGCTGGTCAGGCGGCGAGTGGATGGGGCTGCTGCCCGCCGGGCTGATGCGACATCGGAGGCACAGCAGACCTCGAGTCGAACGGGCCTGGCTGCGCGCCTGGAGTGGTCATCGGGGCATCCCAGAGTTGTCGGGACGGATACTCGTGGGCCGGCGCAAGTAGTGCTCGTGCGTCGGCTCGTCGTCTACGCCGGTTGCTTGCGGTGTGGCGGTGTCCTGGCCCCCGCCCCCTGCTGCACTTCGGCCACCGCTGCACTTCGGCCACCGCACCCGCACCGTCGCCGATGGCCTCCCCACGCCGTCGAGAACGGCCAGCCGGAGCACAGCAAGACCGCGTCGAACACCACGCTCCAGGCCCGTCCCCGAACGCAGAACCCCCCGCCGGAGCCAGCCGACGGGGGTTCCTCACCTCTCACTTGCTATCACAGTCGCCCCTGTACCGGGGGGCTGCGGGTGCGGGCCGCAGCAGGTTGAAGAGCGGTCTCAGTCGGTGTAGACCTCGGCCCGGTCCACGCTCACGAAGGATGCGGTGGACGGTGCGCTGTGTTCCCCGGTAACCCGAACGCGCAGGGTGTGCCTGCCGGAGGGCAGCCGCGGGCTGAGGTACTGGAGCGCCTCGCCCGTCCGGGGAGAGCCGTAGAAGTCGACGCGCTGTTCGGGGCCTCCGTCGACGCTGATGGCCGCGATGCCGTTGCCGGTGTCCTGTACGGACAGCAGCGCGATGCGGGTGCCGGTGAAGGTGAAGGCCGCAGTGTTGCCCGCCCGGTCGCTCGAGTGGTCGTCGTCCCAGAAGCACTGGGTCGCGCACCCCGTCCCCGAGTTCCAGGCACCCTGGTAGGAGACCTGGCCGGCTCCACTGGATCGGCCGTCGTCGTTGATCCAGTAATTGCCGTTGCCCGGGTCACCCGCTGGCACGTCCTGCGTCGCGCCCAGGGCGAACGGCCGGCCCAGGTCCGGGCTGCCGTCCGCGTGCCAGCCGATCGGCTGAGTCCGGGTCGTGCGGTTGCTGTAGGTGTAACCCGCGGTCGTCTTGGCGTGGTAGACGATCCAGTCCTGGGTGCCGTCGGGCGACCGGAAGAAGGCGTGGTGGCCGGGGCCGTAAGCCCCCTTGGCGTCGTCGCGGGCGAAGACCGGGCCGGGGTGCTGCTGCCAGTTGGCGGGCGTCAGGGGATCGGCGCTGTCCGGCAGGGACAGCATCCACAGCTGGTAGTCGGGCTTGCCGGTGTCGCAGGTCGAGTACGTCAGCCAGGTACGGCCGTTGCGGTTGAGGAACTCGGGGGCCTCGCGGACCTCCGGGCAGCCCCCGTCGGCCTTGAGGGCCACCGCGTCTCCGGAGACGGTGTACGGGTGGCCTGTATGAAGCGCTCGCCCGCGTCGGGTTCTCCGCCGCGGGCGGCCAGCGCCAATTCCGTCACCTGAGCTCGCCGTCGTTTTCCGACCGGCAAGCCTGCCAGCGGTCCGCATGCTGATCGGCCGGACCGACGGTTCGTCGGCCGGGTCCTCGCAGCCCGTCACACCCCTTACTGCCCTTACTGCTCGGCCGCATCGGCCGGCCCTGATGGCATTTCGGGGGCGCTGGCGCGAACGTCGAGGCGATGGACGGCGGTCAACTCCCCGGCTTGCTCCGCGCTCAGCCGGCTCCTGCCGCTGACGGCGTACGTCGGCGTACGTCGGCGTCCATGCTGGTGACGATTTTGCGCTGGTGAGTTGAGGCGGGCTTTCTTGCTGTGCCCCTGCGCGGAAGCTCCGGTGCAACGGAGGGGCGGCGGGCGCAGGCGGCGAAGACCCTGAACGGTACGCTCGCAGCCGGCGATCAGCCCTGCATGAAGTCCACCTTGAAGTCGAGACAGACCATGTCCTCTTCCTCGACTGTGAAGCCGCGGACGTTCACGGTGAACTTGGCGCGCGGGGTCTCTTTCTCCAGCTTCTTGGCGAGCGTCAGCGTCACCGGTCCCTCCTTGATGGTCTCGTCGCCGCCGCCGGTGTCACGAGTCAGGGTCCAACCTGCGGCGTCGTAGCCACGCAACATCTCGAACATGTCGAACTGCTTGTGGAGAAGCTTGACGAGGCCAAGCCTGACCGTGACGTCCAGGTAAGCGCCGTCCTTGATCTCCGTCTGGGCGACCGCCTTGATGGTTGCTTTCCACTCGCTGGCCGGCTTCATCGAATCCGGGGTGCTGGTGATGCTCTCGATCACCAGCGCGTCGTCCGGAAGTCCGCAGTTTGCGTAGCTCCAGTTAGTCATACACAAAGAGTAACGCCAGGACTACTCCCCGCGCCCGTTTCCGTCAGCCGCGGCGGGTGGACCGGCGAGGGATTGCCTCGTACCGGCCGGTCGGGCGCTTCTGGGGTGGACACGGCGGCCCTTGATCGTTTGCGGCAGGACGCCAGCATCTCCTCGAAGTCCGCCTCCAGGCCCAGGTCGCGCAGGTCGCGCTGTTCGGCGTCCGCGGGCAGCTCCAGCAGCCGCCGCGCCTCGTCATTGGCCAGCATCAGCCGCCGGTCGGGCCCGCCGATGAGCACTCCTTCACGGACGGCGTGCAGCACCACGTCGGGTGCTCGTACATGCGCGTCATCTCGGCCGGTCCCATACCGTGCGTCTGGAGCCGCAGCCGCCGGCTCACCAGTGCCGCACCGCCCACGGCCAGGGCGAGCGCCTCGGCTCCCGCCGCGGCGAGGAGCGGCAGTCCCTGGTTGACCGCTGCGGAGACGGTGGTGATCTCGACGCCCGCCGTGACCACGCCGACCACCCTCCCGCGGGCGTCGGTGACCGGCACCACCGCCCGGATCGCCCCGGTGGGCGCGCCGACGAAGGCCTCCGTGAACGACGCGCCGGTCAGCGCGCGCCGGGTCTCCTCGGCCAGCGGCTGCAGCACGGCCGTGGGATCGAGGGACCGCAGCGCCGCCGCGACAGCCGGCTGATGGGCGAACGCCTCGGCCACACCCAGCGACCGGGCCCCGGCCTCGGCTTCGCCGGCGTGCCGTGCCTGCACCACCTGCGCCACGCCCGCAGTACCGATCAGCAGGATAACGATCGCCGACTGCAGCCGGAACACCTGACCGGCGACGCCGCTCAGCGCACGCCGGCCGGCGCGTCGCGGCGCGTCTTCAGCAGGTGTGCTCGCGCCCGGGGGAGGCGCCGTCCGGGCCGCCTCGCGGCGGTTGCCGGCGTCCCGGAGAGCACGCATGGGTCGGGCCGCAGCCCGGACCAGGGCAGCCCGCATGTGTCGGAGCAGCGCCGAGACCTGACCCCTTTTCACCGCATATCAACACTTTTAACACGCCCCGCCTTCCGAGGAGGCCCACGGCGCTGCGGGACGCGCACCTGCGGCGGCGCGGACGTCCCGAGGGGCCGCACGCTCAATCGGCAACGTCCTCAATCGTTATGCGGAACCAATGGGACGAGTGATGTTCTCTACGGCATAAGCGTTTCCGTATGCCTTGACGGACTCGTGAGGTCGCAGGAAGCTGAGCCGCCCCCCACGGCAACCTTCCTCTTTCACCGATGGACTGCCCATGCGCCCGCTTGTTTCCGCAGGCACGCTCACGGCCGCCGTGGCCGCGTCCCTGCTGCTTGCTCCTTCCGCTTATGCCACCGCCCCCGGCGACAACGGCACCGTGAAGATCCACGACGCCACAACCGGGGAGGAACTCCGCAAGAACGAGCCCCACGTCTGCACCTTCTATCTCGACGCCTTTGGCTTCGACGACGGCCAGCAGGTCGACTGGCACATCGAAGCCTGGGCCCCGACCGCCGACGTCAAGGGCGAGACCGTGAAATCCGGTGCGCTGAACCTCGACGGCGAGGGGCACGGCCGTTCGCAGGACCTGGCCCTGCCCGACGGCCACTACAAGCTGTTCTGGAACTTCGACGGCGAGCACGGCCGGGCCAAGCACAAGGTCTTCTGGACCGACTGCAAGGACGCCGCCCAGCCCGGCGGCGGCAAGCCGTCGGCATCCGCCGCCCCGTCCGCCCCTGCATCCGCCACCCCGGCACCCGCCGGGGCCACACCGTCCGCCGCCGCGGCGGCCTCCTCGCCGTCCCCGTCCGCACCCGGCGGCGACCTCGCCGAAACCGGCAACGGTGCGCCCGTGGGCCTGCTCTCCACGGGGGCGGCCCTACTCGTCGCGGCCGGCGCCTACCTGGTGATCCGCCGCCGTAAGGCATAGCAGCAGAACTGACCCGGCCGGGCCCGTGCCTCGTGCCACGGCCTCATGGCCCATGCCCCCGTGCGACCTGGACCGTCCCAGGCCCACGGGGGCACTGCCGCGCGCGAGACGGCTCGTCCCTGGCCGGACGACATGAAGATCGCGTTGCTGGGCACCGGATTCGGGCAGGCACACGCCGCCGTGTACGCCGCGCGCCGCGGGGATGTCGAGGTGGTGATGTTCGGCCGGAACCCGGACAAGACCGCAGAGACCGCGGGGAAATTCGGTTTCGCCTCGTCCAGCGACCTGGACCAGGCATTCGAGGACGACTTCGACCTGGTCGACATCTGTCTGCCGGTACCACTGCACGCCGAGTACGTACTGCGGGCGCTGGACGCCGACAAGCACGCGCTGGTCGAGCTGCCACTCGCCGGCACCATGGACGACGCCCGGCGCGTGGTCGAGGTCACCGCACGCAGCGGCAAGCAGGTGTTCGTGGACATGTTCGAGCGATTCATCCCGGCCAACCGGGCGCTGTTCGACGCCGTCCGCGACGGCACCTACGGCCGCCTTGAGCAGCTGACGCTGTGGAACTGGACCGCACACTTGTGGCCGGGCGTCTCGCTGGGGCTCAAGACGCTGCCGCTGGAGGCCATGCACAGCGACATGGACATCGTCACGCGCACCCTCGGCCGGCCACGCAGCGTCGAGGTCACCACGGTGGCCCGCGACGGCGACAGTGCCGCGATCGAGGCGACCCTGGGATTCGACGGCGCATTCGCCCGCGACTCGGTCTCCTCGCTGATGCCCATGGCGTGGGGCGCCCGCGGCGGTTACACCGCCACCTTCAGCGACGGTGTGCTGGAGGCGGCCTCGTCGATGGGCTTCGACGGCAAACCGACCGGCACGCTCACTGCCTACACCGCTGCCGGTGCCCGCGAGCTGGATCTGCCGCCCGCCGACCAGTACACCGCGGTGATCGACCACGTCCTGGCCTGCCTGCGCGGCGAGGTCGCCAACGAGATCGCACCGGCCACCGCGCTGGATGCTCTCCAGCTCACCCTCGACATCGACCAACAGGTCAACGGCACCAAGTAGACGGGCCAACAGCGACCGCCCGGCATCTGCTCAGCGTGGTCGGCAGATGGCACCGCGCCCCTTTCCGAACGCGAACTTTCAGAGAGCTCATGAACGAGGAAATCCTCATCGAGGGCGCACGCGAGCACAATCTCCACAACGTCTCGCTGCGTATCCCCAAGCACAAGATCACGGTGTTCACCGGTGTGTCGGGCTCGGGCAAGTCGTCGTTGGTGTTCTCGACCCTCGCGGTGGAGGCACAGCGGCAGTTGAACGAAACCTTCACCACGTTCGTCCGCAACCGGCTGCCGCGCTACGAGAAGCCCGACGCCGACCGGATCGACCATCTGTCCACCGCGGTGGTCGTGGACCAGAAGCCGATCGGCGCCAACGCCCGGTCCACCGTCGGTACCGCCACCGACCTCGCCTCGATCATCCGGCTGCTGTTCTCGCGCACCGGAGAACCCTCGGCGGGCATGGCGACGGCGTACTCCTTCAATACGCCCGAGGGCGCCTGCCCAACCTGCGCCGGGCTCGGCCGGACCGTCCAGCCCGACCTGGACACGTTCTTCGACACCGCCAAGTCGCTGAATCAGGGCGCGCTGCGCTTCCCGCTGTTCAACATCGGTGGTGTGCAGTGGAACCTGTTCACCCGCACCGGCCGGTTCGACCTGGACAAGCCGCTGAAGCGCTACGGGCAACAGGAGTGGCGACGCCTGCTGCACGGCGAATCCGGCTCCTTGGCGGCCTGTGACGAGGGGCTGATCCCGCGTTTCGAACGTCTCTACCTGGGCCGGGACATCTCCACCCTGTCGCCCCGCACCCGTAAGGCCGTCGAGGATTTCACGGTCCAGGGCACCTGCCCCAGCTGTCACGGGGCACGGCTGAACGAGGCCGCACTGGGGACCCGCGTCAACGGACACCGCATCAGCGACTGGATGGCGATGGAAATCACCGAGCTGATCGACGTACTCGGCCGGGTCGACCACCCCTTGGGCACACCGCTCGCCGAACAGGCCGCCTTGGGACTGCGGCGCCTCGACGACATCGGGCTGGGATACCTCAACCTGGGCCGCGAGACCTCGACCCTGTCCGGTGGCGAGGCGCAGCGCCTGAAGACGGTGCGCTTCCTCGGCTCGTCGCTGACCGGGATGACGTACATCTTCGACGAGCCGTCCACCGGCCTGCACCCCCGAGACGTCGGCCGTATGAACGCCCTGCTGCGCGAGCTGCGCGACCGCGGCAACACCGTGCTCGTCGTCGAGCACGACCGCGACGTCATCGCCGCCGCCGACCACGTCATCGACATGGGCCCCGGCGCGGGCACCCACGGCGGCCGCGCCGTCTACCAGGGCACCGCCGCCGGGCTCCGCAAAGCCGACACCCTCACCGGCCGCTGCCTGCGCCGCACTCCGGCACTGAAGGAACAGGTCCGTACCCCGACCGGCTGGCTGACGGTCAAGGACGCCGCCCTGCACAACCTCAAGGACATCACGGTCGAGATACCCACCGGTGTGCTGACCGCGTTCACCGGGGTCGCGGGATCGGGCAAGTCCACCCTGGTCACCGAGGTGTTCACCGCCCAGCACCCCGAAGCGATCATGGTCGGCCAGGGCAGCATCGGCGCGTCCTCCCGCTCCACTCCGCTCAGCCACCTCGGCGTCATGGACACGCTCCGCAAGGCGTTCGCCAAGGCCAACGGCGTCGACACCGGGTACTTCAGCTTCAACTCGCGCGGCGCCTGCCCCGTCTGCCACGGCAAGGGCGAGATCACCACCGACATGGCCTTCATGGACCCGGTCACCACCACCTGTGAGACCTGCGCCGGCACCCGCTACGCCCCCGACGTGCTCGCCCACACCCTGGGCGGCAAGAACATCGTCGACGTTCTCGGCCTCACCGCCGAGGAAGCCGCCGGCTTCTTCACCGACCGCACCCTCACCCGCAAGATCGGCCTGCTGAACGAGGTCGGCCTCGGCTACCTCACCCTGGGCCAGCCCCTCTCCACCCTCTCCGGCGGCGAACGCCAACGCCTCAAGCTCGCCGGGGCACTCCACAAGACCGGCGGCATCTACGTCCTGGACGAACCCACCACCGGCCTGCACATGTCCGATATCCAGACCCTGCTGGCCCTCCTGGACCGGATGGTCGACGCGGGCAACACCGTCCTGGTCGTCGAACACGACCTCGACGTCATCGAGCAAGCCGACTGGATCATCGACCTCGGCCCCGACGGCGGACGGGGCGGCGGCCGGATCGTCTTCGAAGGCACCCCCACCGACCTCCTGACGGCCGAAGGGTCCTTCACCGCGGAGCACCTCCGCCGCGACCTCGCCGGCTCATGACCGGCCGGGCATCCCCCGTCGTCCGCAGCGTCGGTCTCCTGCCCATCGGAACCGGCGAGCTTCTCGGCCAGCCCCTCGTCCGGCCCGCCCGAGGCCGCTCCGGCAGTTCCCGCAGACGAGCAACTCCCAGACGAACAACTCGCAGTGCGGACAGTGCCCTTGGCCATGCCCTCAGCCGTCCAGGTATGCCGCTCAGCCCCCGCCCCGGCTCTGGACCTGGAGGGCGCCCAGGGCACGTTCGGCGATCCGCTGCAGGTGCGGGACGATCTCGGGCGGTCCGACGAGGGTGTAGTCCAGGCGCAAGGCGGCGATACGGAACGCCAGGTACTCGGGAGAGTCCACGGCCGTGCGCAGCCGACAGCGGTGCTCGTCGATCCGCTCAAGCACTCCGAGCGAGGACGGCACGCCCTCGGCGGCGCGCTCGATCGGTGCGTGGACGATCAGTTCGGCGCGGCAGTTGCCAGGCCCGGCGGCCAGGGCGTCGGCCACATAGGCGGCGGCGTCCTGGCCGTCGGGCAGCTCGCGTT
This sequence comes from Streptomyces sp. NPDC048483, assembly GCF_040651455.1. Taxonomy (NCBI): domain Bacteria; kingdom Bacillati; phylum Actinomycetota; class Actinomycetes; order Kitasatosporales; family Streptomycetaceae; genus Streptomyces; species Streptomyces sp. NPDC048483. The sequence goes on along the minus strand of NZ_JBEZJZ010000010.1, from coordinate 17,171 downwards.
CGGGGACGCGGGAGCCGGTGCCGTGCAGGTCGTCGATCCGGTCGACGCGGAAGGTACGCCAGTCGGCGCGGTCCAGGTCGTACGCGACGAGGTACCAGCGCCGCCCGGCGGCCACCAGCCGCTTGGGCTCGGCCAGCCGCCTTGAGGGCGCCCCGCGTGCCGGGGCGTAGCCGAAGCGGATCTTCTCGTGGGCGACGCAGGCGGCGGCGAGGGCGGACAGCAGCTCGGCGTTGGCCCCTTGGACGGGCTGGGGCAGGAAGGTGGCGGCCTCGGCGAGGTGCGACACCCGGCGGCGCAGCCGCGAGGGCAGCACCTGTTCCAGCTTGGCCAGGGCTCGCAGTGAGGTGTCCTCGATGCCGCTGACCGCTGCCGTGGTCGCCGCGCGCAGGCCGATGGCGATGGCCACGGCTTCGTCGTCGTCCAGGAGCAGGGGCGGCATCGCGGTGCCCGCGCTGAGGCGGTAGCCGCCGATGTTGCCCTGCGTGGCCTGGACGGGATAGCCCAGCTCCCGCAGGTGCTCGATGTCACGGCGGATGGTGCGGGGCGTGACCGCCAGACGCTCGGCGAGCTCGGCGCCCGTCCAGTCCCGCGGGGCCTGCAGCAGCGACAGCAGCTGCAGCAGACGGGCAGCGGGATCTCTCGTTCCCCGCACCGCTCCTGGATCGATTGGCATACCGCTCACCATCACCGACCTCTAGGACGTCGAGTGACCTATTGAGCCCCTACCGTCGAAAATGCCGGATGAAACACCCGTTTCCTCCCCATTGAGACGCGCCGACCTCCACCAAGGACTCCTCAGCGGCGTACGACTTTGACACCGAAGTGGCCGCCGAGGGCGAGGCCGATGGCGCTGTGCATGCCTGCGTACATCTCCATGCCGCGGGCACAGACGATGTCGCCGACGTCGAGGACGTCGGTCCAGCCGTAGGAGGTGAGCAGGTCGGTGACGGCCTTCTTCGCGCCGGCGTCCTGGCCCGCGACGAACATGGTGTGGTCGCCGCCGCCGATCGCCTTGGGGTTGACGACGGTCTCCTGCTCCTGGGTGACGAAGGACTTGACGACCTTCACGTCGGGCAGGGCGCGCTGGATCTGCTCGCCGAGGCTGTCGGTGTCGCAGGGGTCGAGCTTGGGCATCACGCCCCACGGCGTGGGCCAGGGGTGTTCGATGTCGGGGTTGTAGAGGTACGGGACGGCGTAGTCGATGAGGACCTTGCCGGCCAGCTGGTCGCTGATGGCGGTCAGTGTCGCGAGGGCGTTGTGGCCGTCGATGCCGTTGATGACGAGGTTGTCGGCGGCGGACGCGGCCTCGCCGAAGGGGAGCAGGGTGATGCCGGGGTGATCGGTGAGCCACTCCTTGTAGGGGACGTTGCCCATCATGTCGGGTTCGGTGCGGGCCAGGGTGGCTTCCGGGTCGCGGGTGCCGACGTAGACGTCGTGGCCGAGCTCGGCGAGCCGTGCGGCGTGGGCGCGGCCGCCGCCTCCGGTGCCCAGGACTGCGATCTTCATAGGGAACTCCTCGTGATTCATGGCCGGTTGGCCGATTGGTAGTTGGCCGGTTGGCCGGTTGGCCGGGGCGTTGAGGGAAGGGGTGGGGTCAGGGGTCAGGCGCCGGTCATCTTGCGGAAGGCGTCGATGTCGTTGGGGCCGAAGACGCCGATGATGTAGCCGTCCAGGTCGCGGAAGAAGAACTCCCGGCCGGTGCGGTCGTAGCTGTCGACGGTGCCCAGGACGCCGAAGCCGAGCTTGTCGTAGAAGGCGGCGGTGGCCAGGGGATCCTTCACGGCCAGGCAGGAGGCGCTGTTCATCATGGCGGAGCTCTCCTTTGTGGGGGTGGGGACAGGCGGTCGTGGGGGTGGCGCTGAGCCAGAAGGGCTGGCCGGAGGGGCCGGCAGGACCGTCCAGCGGCCCTCGCCGGGCCGGCGGGCGGGCTTGGTGGCACCCGGCTCGATCAGGAGCTGCTCGGCGGCTTCGGCGCCGTCGAAGGCCAGGTCTTCCATGGGGCTTCGGATACCGACTCCATCGATCGGCACATTTGTACCGTAACCCATGCAGCACGAATGCGCAATTAGGACATAAAAGCCCACGGTGCGAGAGTTTCTCGCTGGCGTTCATCGCCGGGTGGAATCGATAACCTACGCACAGTAAGCAAATGGCCCGGTCGGGGGCCTGCGACCCGGTACTCGCAGAATGATTGCGGTACATTCGTGCCGTAAGGTCTTGTCAACAGGTGACGGTCCGGGAAGGGGAGTGTGGGCATGGCCAGGGAGGTGCCGGCGAAGCGGCGGCGTGATCCGCAGCGGCGGATCGAGGAGATCAGCGCCGCGACCGTGCGGGTGATCGCCGCGCGCGGCATCGAGGGGCTGACCCATCGGGCCGTGGCCGAGGAGGCCGGGGTGCCGCTGGCGGCGACGACGTACCACTTCGCCGCCAAGGACGACCTGATCGAGGCCGCGCTGCGGCGTTCGGTCGACGGCTACGCCGCCTACCTGGAGGACTGGGTGGCCCAGCGCCCCGGCCTCACCGCCGAACAGCTCGTCGTGCTGCTCACGGATGTGCTCATGGGCTGCTTCGGGCCGCAGCGCGACCAGCAGACGGTGGAGTTCGAGCTGTTCCTGGCCGCGCTGCGCCGCCCCGCCCTGCAGCCGATCGCCGACCGGGACATCCAGCTGAGCATCGATGCCCTGTCGCACTACGTCGACCGGGACACCGCCGAGGCCGCCGCCGTGGCCATGACGGGCCTGGGGCTGCGCGGTCTGGCCGGCAGCAAGGCCCCGACCCGTGCCGAGGTGGAGCGCATCCTGCGCCGCATCCTCACCCCCAACCCCGCCCTGCCCACGCCATCCTCCGACCAGCCGTGATCCCCGAGGGGCCGCCATTCGTACCGTCCGTCGCCGTATCACCGCCGCCCAGCGCCGTACCCGCCTGGTACAGCGCCAGCTGCTGGAGCCGGCACGGCGGGCGGCCACCGTGCGGGAGGTGGCCGGTGCGGTGCTGGCGCTGCACGCCACCGACGCCGCGACCGTCTACCTGACGGCCGCGGCCCGCCTCGCCGAACCACACCACGGCGAGGTGGAACGCGCCTTGTACGAGCGGGAGTCGCTGCTGCGGATGACGGCGATGCGCGGCACCCTCTTCGTGACGACCACGGACCTGGCACCGGTACTTCTGGCGGCAGCCGGACGGTCCACCGCAGCGGGGCGTACCAAGCACCTGCTGGGCCAGCTGGAGCAGGGCGGCATCGGCGACGGCGAGTGGCTGGCGAAGGTCACCCGCGATGCCGTGGCCGTGCTGCACGAGCGCGGCGAGGCCACGACCACCGAACTGGCCGCCGAGGTACCGGGGCTGGAGCGGCAGCTGGTCATCTCGCCCGGCAAGAAGTACGAGTCGCGCCGCAGCATCGCCACCGACGTGCTGTTCGCACTGGCCGCCGACGGACGCATCGTGCGCGCCACCCGCCGCGGCGGCTGGACCAGCAACCAGCACGCCTGGGCGCCGGCCCCCGAACTCCCCGACATCGCAACGGCCTCGGCCCGCACCGAACTGGTCCGCCACTGGCTGACCGCCTTCGGCCCGGGCACCCTCGCCGACCTGAAGTGGTGGACCGGCTGGACGGTCACCGACACCCGCAAGGCGCTGGCCGCCACGGGTGCGGTGGAGGTCGCCCTGGACGAGAGCACCGGCTATGCGCTCCCCGAAGATGTGGAGCCGGTCACCGAGACCGCGCCGTGTGCCGCGCTGCTGCCCGCCCTCGACCCCACCCCCATGGGCTGGCGCGACCGCGACTTCTACCTCGACCCCGCCCACCGCCCCGCCCTCTTCGACCGGATGGGCAACATCGGCCCCACGGTGTGGTGGGACGGCCGGATCGTCGGCGGCTGGGCCCAGCGCCGCGACGGCACCCTGGCATACCGGCTGCTCACCGCCGTAGGACGGGAAGCGAGGTTGGCCATCGAGGCCGAGGCCGCCCGCCTCGCGGCCTTCCTCGACGACCGCCGCTTCATCCCCGCCTACCGCACCCCACTGGAGCGCGAACTCGCCGGGTGAGCCCGCCTCCAGGGCCGCTTTCCGGAAGCCGGCGGTACGGGTGCACGAGTGTCGATCCGGACGACGCTGCCGGGTGCGGCAGCGCATCGCGCTCACACCTTCCCTTACGCGGCAGGTGAGTTGACGGTGTCGTGGACGGCGAGGGTCAGGCGCAGGGTGTCCAGGACGCTCGCCGGGGTGAGCCGGTGGGCCGCTCCCGTGCGCAGACAGGTTCATGCGTGGTCAATGGCCCACTCGTAGGCGTGCGCCTCGGGAAGGGCGACCGTCCGGCGGTCCTGGCCGGTGTGTTCGGTGAGGGTGGTGATCCCGGCGTGAGCCATACCGAATCCGGTGCCCATCAGGCCGATCTTCACGGGTCGTTCCTCCTTGTGGGCTTCGGCCGATGCGTACAGATGGAGAGCAGGCGGAGTCAGGCGGGGTGGGAGCGGTTCCGCACGGGTCTGGGCGGGTGCTCTTCCCGATGGCTTCCCGAAGTTCGGAGTGTGGTCTCTTACCAGCGACCTGCGCGGAGGCATTCGCCGGCGGCACGCGGGGCCAGTTGAAGATCGCTTCCCGAGCGGAGAGTGATTGTTTCCCGAAATCCGAATCGCTGTTCCGCGCGTGCGGTTTCTCTGCTTCTCACAAGCGTGGTGGGGTCTCGGACCAGACGCAGACTGCGGGGACGTTGCCCGGGTTGTGGTACCGGTGCGCGGTGGTGGATTCGAAGCTGACGCAGTCGCCGGGCTGCAGGTGGTACTGCACGCCGTCGACCCAGTAGTCGAGTTCTCCGCTCAGGAGGAGGCCGACTTCTTCTCCGGCATGGGTGTGCGGGCTGTCGCCGGAGGACGCTCCGGGGGCTACCTCCAGCATCATCATTTCGAGCCTGCCGCCGTGTTTGGGGTTGAGGAGGGTGTAAGTGACCCCTTCCACTCCTGCCCGGGTGAGCTCGACGCGCTGGTCGGGGCGTGTGAGCACGCGGCGCTCGCGGTCGGCTGCCTGGAAGAGGCTGCTGAGTGTCGTGCCGAGGGCCTCGACGATCGTGCGCAATGTGTTGATCGTCGGGCTGTTCACGTCCCGCTCGACGTTGCTGAGATAGCTGCGGGACAAGCCCGTCTTTCCCGCGAGGTTCTCCAGCGTGTAGCCCCGCCCCAGCCGCTCCCGGCGCAGGTGCTGCCCGATCCCGTCGTTGCGCGGGGCCGGCGGTGGAGCGGGCGCTTGATCGTCGGTCGGCACAGAACACACCCTTCGTCCAGTAAACAGAACAGAGCATCCAGCATAGTGTTTGCTGACCTGGTCCTACATAATCTACGCTCCATCTCATATACAAGATGCTCCTGTGTGATGGCCGCCCTTCGTCGCAGTCCGGACAGGGCAGCCGCCTGCCCACGAGCCGGGCACGCCAGGGCGCCTCCGCACGACAGCGCCGGCGCCCCGGCGGTCTGGAGGACCGATGAACCACCACGACACGCCACCCCACGGACACCGGACCGGCGAGCTGCCCGAGCTGCGGCTCAACCTGCACGCGCTGGAACACAACGTCCAGCTCATGGCGGCCTGGTGCCACGACCAGGGCGTGGAGCTGTGCCCGCACATCAAGACCACCATGACGCGCCCCATCGTCGAACGGCAGCTGGCCGCCGGGGCATGGGGTCTGACGGTGGCCACCGTCAGACAGGCAGGCATCGCCCTGAGCTGGGGAGCACGGCGCATCATCATCGCCAACGAGGTGATCCACCGCCCCGACCTCGCCCTGGTGCGGCGATGGATGGACGAGACACCCGGGCTGGAGCTGTACTGCTTCGTGGACTCGATGACAGGGCTGAGCCTGGCCGGCCTGGCCATGGACGGCGCACGCAATCCGCTGCGCGTCCTTATCGACATCGGCGCGAACCAAGGACGCACCGGGGTACGACAGCCCCCCGCAGCGCATGAACTGGCTACGGCGGCCCAGGCGTCACCGGGAATCCTCCTGGCCGGTGTCGCCGGTTACGAGGGCATCCGGCCCAACCGCCGGGACCCCTCCACCCTGACGGACGTCGACGCACACTGCCGCGAGGCGATCACAGTCTTCCGCAGCCTGACACCGCTGTTCCAGACCGCACAGCCCCTCTTCAGCATGGGCGGCTCCGCTTTCCCCGACCGGGTCGTCCACGCCCTTGCGGAACTCACCGGACAAGGGGACGGCCCGCGGATGCTGCCCGTCCTGCGCTCGGGCTGCTACGTCACACACGACCACGGCACCTACGAACACGTCTCACCCCTGCCCGGGCTGAGCCCGGCACTGACCGTCCGGGCGGTCGTGCTCTCCACACCGGAACCGGGACGGATCGTCGTCGGCGCCGGCAAACGCGAACTGCCCTACGACGCCGGACTGCCGGTACTCGTCAGCGCCCGAGACCCACAAGGCGCACCCAGGCAAGCCGCACAGGCCACCGCGGCCCACATCTACGACCACCACCTGGTCCTCACCGACGCAAGCGGCCTGCGCGTGGGCGACCAGGTCGACCTCGGCATCTCCCACCCCTGCTCCGCCTTCGACCGGTGGCCCGACATCACCGTCACCGACGACGAGGGCCACACCCACGACGTATGGCACCCCCAATTCCGGTAACCCCGGCCGCGCCCCGGCTGCGCCTGGCGGTGGGGTGCGGGTCGAGTCACCATGGGGGCGTACGGGCACTACTTGTGAACCGTGCGTGGAGTCCTGCGGGTGGGCATGCCTGCCATCCTGCTCGATGAGATCAGCACCGCGCGGCGTGTCGCACGCCGACCAGGCCCTGGTGCATCCAGGCTGCGGCAGTCGTGACCCCTTTGCTCCTGATCGGCCCGCCAGTCATGCCCATTGCCGCCGCCCACCCGATGTCCCGGACCGCCAGCGAGCGGCACCGGCTGAAGAAGGCGGCCAGGGGCCAGAACCGAGCGCCGGCTGCGGGTGCGCGTGCAGATCGTGCTGCACGCAGCCCGCGGGATGGCGAACGCCCGTATCGCCGAGCGGGCCGGTGTTCACGTGGACACCGTGCGCACCTGGCGGGGCCGCCTTACCAAGGGGGGCCTGGCCGCTCTCGCGGGGACCGCCACCGCACCGGCCGCCCGGCCTCCCCCACCCCGCTGCAGGACGCTCAGGTCACGGCGCTGGCATGCCAGTTGCCCGCCGAGACCCGGGTTCCACTGTCCCGATGGAGCTGGCCGGAGCTGCCCGGAGCTGGCCCGCGAGGCCATCACGCGCGGTATCGCCACCGGCCTGTCGGCTTCCACCGTGCGCCGCTGGCTGACCAGGGACGCGATCAAACCCGAATTTTCCGCCGCACTGGCAGCTTGATCAACACCCGAAGAATTTCCGGAGGCAACCACTTAGGTACGGTCGGAAGAAGACTTGGAAAGCGTGTTGCGGGCACCCCCTCACGGGTTCGAATCTCGTATCCTCCGCCACGGCTGACCAAACAAAACGAAGGTCCCGACCGCTCAGCGACCTCTTCTCCCGCCGCCTGCTCGGTTACGCGACGGGCGCCCGTCACGACGCCGGCCTGGTCGTCGCCGCCCTCAACATGGCCGCGGCCACCCGTGGCGGCGACGTGCGCGGCGTCATCTTTCACAGTGATCGCGGGAGCGAGTACGGCTCCCGCAGGTTCCGGCGGGCCTGCCGCAGGTTGAAACGTCACACCACCCCTGTTGACCAGCGGCTTTTCAAGATGGAACGGCCTGACTGACCGGCGCGCCCGTATGTGACGTGTCGAGAGGAATCGGTCACGCACACACGGGCGCCGGCCGGGAACTGCCGGGACTACTGGACGAGTTTGCCGATGGCGTTGGCCTCCTCGACCTGGCTGGACAGGAAGTCCCACGACAGGTTGATGTAGCCGCCGTCGCCCCAGTTGCCGCCCCAGGAGTTCTCGACGCGGACGCCCTGGTCGTTGTAGCCCACGATGGTGATCTCGTGGCCGCCGAGGACCGGGTCCTCGTCGCCACCAGGCTGGTACGAGTAGTCGGCCGCCGTCTGCTGGGAGATGTCCTGGAAGCTCTGGTGGACCGGGAGGGAGATGGCGACCGGCTCGCCGTCGGCGAGGGCCTGCTTCACGTCGGCCTGGATCTGGTTGCCGGTGTGCAGCTTGGTGTGGCCCGACAGCTTCCAGTGCGCGGCATTCTGGCGCTCGGCGTCGCTCGGCTGGGTGGTGAAGTCGAAGTCGCCCTGGGTGTAGTCCGACTTCGAGTCGACGCCCTGCGACTCCGCGATGCTGAACGTGTCGTCCGGGGTGCTGCCCTGGTCGTTGCCCTTGGATATCTGGGCGTACGTGTACATGGGCGCCTGCGGGCCGCCGGAGATGCCCTGCTGCTTCTCCTGGATGCTGTAGCCGGAGTAGTCGATGGCCCAGGACACGCAGGAGCCCACCTGGCCCTGGTTGCCCGGTTCGATCGCGTACTTGCTCAGGTCCACGCTGTCCGGCACGACCTTGGGCGCGCCGCCCTTGTGCGGCGAGAGGGCCGCGAGGCGGGAGACGACCGAGGTGTGCGAGGAGAGCGTGCTCACCTTGCCGCCGGACGGCAGCTCGGCGCCGAGCCCGAAGTGGTGGTGCGCGCCGGCGTGGGTGTCGAACGTGCCCGAGGCCGAGGCGATGCCGGCGGACACGGCGGCGATGCCACCGGCGACGGCCACGGCGATGGCGGCGCGGGTTCTCGTGTTGGTCTTCTTCTTGTGCGAGTTGTGCGAGGGGGTCATGTGGGGGGTCTCCTGAAGGACGGACGCTCTGCGACCCGGTGCGGGTCACGGGCCGCCGGCCGTGGCCGGCCGACGGAGCTTGGATGGGCGGGGAGGCGGGGTGCGCCTGGAATCCGGTGGTGCCGGGCGCGGGAGTACCGAGCCGCGGAGGCCGGTGCTCGCACGGAACCGTTGCGACGCGTGTCGTGCCGCGGTGGCTGAGGCAGACCCGCCGGGCCTGCTGACCTGCGGCACGGAGACGTTGTCAACGACCGTGTGCGGAAGGGCGGTTCAGCAGGTGACCCCGGTAGGTGGCGCGCAGCACGGCTGCGGTGCAGTGGGCCGAGGGGTGCCTGGCTATCGCGCGGGGCGGCAGGATCCCGGGACGGCACCAGGGGTGCCCGTGGCCAGGGGCCGGGGTGCGGCGGCGGGCGCGCCGGGGCGGCGCGGTCGGGATCCAGGCGAGGTCCGCAACTGAGTCTCCTTGCATACGGCAGCAGCCCGTGCCCACCAGCCGCCGGGGGCGGTCGTGGTGCTCGGGCGGCTCCCATGGGTGTGGGGGGTAAGGAGCCTGAAGCGCCGGACTGCCGATCTTGGAGGGACCATCGATGAATTCCGGTGGAACTTCTGTTCGGCGGGCCGGCTGGGGCAGGAAGTTATGCGGCTCCCGCATCGGGCGTCAATGGCCGAAAGTCCTTGGGCAGCGCACAGTTGGGGCACAGATGACGTGAATGTGCCAAAGATTTCAAGTGTGCTGGTGTGGGGTGGTGAGGGTAGGGATCGTTCACTCGCGTCGCCAGGGTGGCGCCGGCGGTGTGTGGGGTGGCGCCGGCAGTGGCTTCACTTCCGTGACCAGGGAAAATGCGGTTGGGAGTGACCGGTTGGGCGGGGTGGACACCGCCGTCGGGAGGGGGCGGGACCGAGGGGCGGGACCGGCCCGGCGGAAAGCGCGCCTGGGCGCTGGCCGCACCCCCCTTCCTTTTCCTTCTCTTTCCTCTCTCATGGGGTTGGGCATGCGCATGAAGGATGCCGACGGGCGGCGCTCGCCGCCAAGGTCCGCTCAGGGCACCTGACTTACACCGAGGGCGTACGCGCCGGGACATACCCGCCGCTGGGCGCGGGCCACATCGACGTGGACGCCATCGCGGCCGGCCTGGACGCGCACGGCCACGACGGCTGGTCCGCCCTCGAACAGGACGCGATCCTCACCGCGGAACCACCCCCCCCGACGGTCCCGGCAGCCCGGTCGAGGCCGTGGGCGCCGGCGACGAGCGCCTGCGCGCGGCACTGCGCCGGGCCACGTGCGGACGGCGAGCCGGAGGGAGGGAGAGCTCCTCAAGACTCGTGCGGGTCAAAGCACTTGCAGATCAAGACACTTGTAGATCGGCAGGCCCGGCCGGCACGATGCGCTGCCGCATCACCCATGCCAGCGCCTCGGCCACCAGCAGATTCCTCCCCTCCGCGTTTTCGCATGCACACGGATCCACGTACGGTCGGCAACGGCACGGGGCCGAGACCGTGCACTTCAGGTCGCGCTGGTAGTGCCCGTGTCACCAACCGTGCAGGGGCGTGAACTCTCCGCACAATCAAGGGTGTTGGCTTGGCCATGGCAAATTAGCTATTACGATGAGCGCCAGCCGATTGCCGGTCACGCGGCGATCGCCCCCCACGGAGAAGGCTGTCCATGAAACACGCACGAAGGCGTCACAGCCGGTTGCGCGCCCGGGTCGCCAGTACCACTGGAGCGCTGGCCGTCGTCCTGAGCGCCGGAGTCGGGTCGGCTGCCGCCGCCGGGAAGAGCACCGGTACGCCCATGACCGCGGCGGCGGCCTTGGACGCGGCGCAAGCCCCGGGCCAGGAGGCGTCCTTGAATGTGGCGCCGGCCCCGGGCCAGCTGACTCTCCCCGCCCCGACCGGGCGCTACCGCGTCGGAACGGCCGACCTCCACCTGCGCGACTCGTCACGCACGGATCCGTGGGTGCCCGGACAGCAGCGCGAGCTGATGGTCTCGCTGTGGTACCCGGCCACACACACCAGCCACTATCCCGCCGCACTCCTCCCGAACAGTCAGCAGGTGCTGCCGGGCGGGGTGACCCTGCCCACCACTGCCGGGCACACCGGCGCCCCGGTTGACCGCAAGGCCGGCAAGCTGCCGGTGCTGCTGTACTCGCCCGGGCTGCACGGGAACCGGGGCCAGGCGACTGCACTGGTTCAGGACCTGGCCAGCCGCGGCTACTTGGTCGTCACCCTCGACCACACCCACGATTCCAGCGACGTGGTGTTCCCCGACGGGCGGCATGAGGTGAACACCATGCCGCCGGGATCCCACTCGTCCCACACGATCGCCATCCGGGCGGCGGACACCCGCTTCGTCATCGACCAGCTGGCCGCGATCGCCCACGGCCACAACCCGGATGTGGAACACAAGCCGCTCCCCCACGGGCTGTCCAAAGCCGTGAACATGAACCGTATCGGGATGTTCGGCTCTTCCCTCGGCGGAGGGGCGGTGCCCGCGGCCATGCACGCGGACTCCAGGATCGACGCCGGCGCGAACCTGGACGGCCAGCTCTTCGGATCGGAGATCGACAAGCCGCTCAACCGCCCCTTCCTGCTGTTCAGTTCCGAACACCACAACCGCAACAGCGATGGGAGCTGGGCACGGTTCTGGAGACACCTGCACGGAGAGCGGCTCGACCTGAAGCTGCGCGGCTCCGGGCACAACTCCTTCGTCGACAACCAGGTCCTGTTCCCCCAGGCGCCGGGCGCATTCGGGCTGACCCCGCCCCAGCTGGAGCAGATACTCGGCACGATCGACCCCAACCGCTCCATCGAGGTCCAACGCACCTACCTCGCAGCCTTCTTCGACAAGCACCTGCGCCACCGGCACAGCCACCTGCTCGACGGCCCCTCGCGCCATTACCCAGAGATCGACTTCATCCGCTGAACCGACCAGAGGTCACCGTCGACCACTGCACAGCGCGACGGTATGTCGCGGGCGTACGCCCGCACCGCACGCTGCGCCTGCTGCAGACGCCCGACGGACGGCCTGTGGCCCAGGCAAATCAGCGGAGGACCTTCGAGGGCATCTGATCAACGTTCACGAGGGCGTGGCATAACGTCCGTTTCGATCCGCCAGGTTGATGCGAACGGGGACGGTTCACCACGACGCCACACGCATGAGGAGAATCATGGCCAGAGCAGCCCGGTATCTCGCGGCCCTCGTGCTGCTCCTCTCCGCCCTCGTCCTCCCTGAGGCCCTCCAGCCCACTGCCGGTGCCGAGACGGCTCCGCTGCCGTACCCGACGCGGTCCGACTACCGCATCAAGGGCATCCAGCCGGACTTCTGGTCCAACAAGGACGAGATCGCCGGCAACAACGCCGGCGGTGTGTCCATGAACCTCGTCTGGGCGGACTGGGAGCCGAGCGCCAAAACAGCCCCCTGCGCTGACGGTGAGCAGGAGTTCGGCGGTCGCTGCTTCACCATCCGGCCCGAGGTGGACTCGGCCATCAAGGAGTGGACCGACCGGGGCCTGGTGGTCACCGCCATCGTCTACGGCACGCCCGCCTGGGCCCGCCAGGGCCGCCCCTGCGATCCCGCGCCCGGCTACGAGCTGTTCTGCGCGCCCACCGACCCCGCCGACTTCGGACGGTTCGCCGGAATGCTGGCCCAACGTTACGACGGCCTGCACGGGCACGGCCGGATCGCCGACTTCGTGATCGACAACGAGGTCAACACCAACACCTGGTTCAACATCGGCTGCGGCCGAGGCGAACCCTGCGACACCACACAATGGCTCGACCAGATTGCGGCCAACTACAACGCCGCCTACGACCGCATCACCGCCCAGCAGCCCACCGCCAAGGTACTGACCTCACTGGACCACCACTTCGGTACGGCCTATGACCTGCCATCCGACCACGACGCGATGCTGTCCGGCATGACCGTACTCAAGGGCCTGGCCGCCCGGACGGGATCGCGCCAGTGGCGGGTCGCCTACCACCCCTACGCCCCAGACCTGTTCAAGCCCGCTTTCTCCGCCGATGACTTCCCCAAGGTCACCTACGGCAACATCGGCGTAGTGGTGGGCTGGCTACGCCAGCAGTTCCCGCACGCCCCCTCCGCCTGGACGATCCAGCTCACCGAGAGCGGCATCAACTCCGGAGACCAGTCCAACGAGTCACAGCAGGCAGCAGCCGTGTGCGACGCCTTCCGCAATGTGCTCGGCACACCGGACATCGAGAGCTACATCTACCACCGGATGCAGGACAACCCCGCCGAAGGCGGCCTCAGGCTCGGCCTCCGCAGACAGGACGGCTCCGCCAAACCCGCATGGTCCACTTGGGCGCTGGCCAACCGCAATGACCTGCCCACACCCCAACTCTCCTGTGGCTTCGAGCACCTGCCCTACACCCTGCTGCGCCGCGGCTACCGCCCCGACCGGGGACACATCACCTCCTCCCGGCTGCTGCCGCCCGGATTCACCCAGGAGCAGACCTGGAAGCTGCTGCGCCACCAGGCGCCCGGCACCACCATGCTCTACGAGTGCAAGATGGGCGGGCACACGCTGCTCACCCGCGACCCCGGCTGCGAAGGCCAGTTCCCCATGGGACCCGTCGGCTACCTCCACACCAGCCAGGTGAGCAATTCCGTACCTCTCTACCGCTGCTACATCCCCTCCAACGGAGACCACTTCGTCTCCAGCGCCGCCGACTGCGAAGGCCACACCAGGGAATCCGTCCTCGGCTACGCGTTCCCCTAGCACCTCTCAGCGGCGTCGGGGACTGGCGGCTCGCCCTGGGCGGGATGCGTCGTCCGCAGCGGTGAGCGGGATCGACCACCGTCATACACACTGGGCCCGGCCGGGCCCGGCAAGCGACACCCTTCGCGCGCGCGGAGCCCAGGGGCCGCGAGCAGCCGAGCGTTGCCACCTCGCCGGGAGGCGTGGCTCAGCGGAAAGCGGAGTACAACCAGGCCCGCCCCGAACACGGCGCGCCGTCGTAGCCCGCCACACGCAGGAGCCCCGCCGGAATACTCCGGCGGGGCTCCTGCGTCTCACACAGCCCCTATGACGGGGGCCAAGACTATACGGGCCTGACCAGGTGGAAGACCTCCCGGGCAGCGTAGCGTTTGAGGCATCGGACGATTTCGCGTCGGGTCTTGCCCTCCTTGATGCGGCGTTCGCAGTAGTCCTGGGTGCGCGGGTCGAAGCGGCCCTGCGCAGGATTTCCCGCTCGAGCTCGAGTTCCTTCACCCGCGCCCGCAGCTGTCGGTTCTCCGGCCTTCCCCCTCACCCCGCACCACGCCACCCGGGCGGCAGCCCCGGAGCCTGCCCGGCCCCCAGGGCTGCCGGCGGTCGGCCATGCGTTGGGGCGTGCCGAGTCGGCCAAGCGATGCAAGGCCCTCTTGAACCTCGGTGCGGCGGACGGGCCTGGTTCACGGTGTAGGCCCGTCCGCCGGGGGCAACGTCTGCCGTCGCGGGGTCAGGTGTGCCCGCAGCGGTGATCAGCTCGGGCAGGTTGGTCTCGAAACGCCGTTACGAGGTGGCGCCGCGGGTGCGCAGTTCTTCGTTGATGCGCTGGGCTTCTTCGAGTTGGTCTTCGAGGATGATGATGCGGCAGGCGGCTTCGACGGCGGTGCCGGCGTCGACGAGTTCGCGGGCGCGGGCGGCGATGCGTAGTTGGTAGCGGGAGTAGCGGCGGTGGCCGCCTTCGGAGCGCAGCGGGGTGATCAGTCGGTTTTCACCGAGGGCGCGGAGGAAGGCGGGGGTGGTGCCGATCATTTCGGCGGCCCGGCCCATGGTGTAGGCGGGGTAGTCGTCGTCGTCGAACTTGTCGACGGGGCGGGAACTGCGAGGGGGCATAGACCTCTTCTTTCGGGGACGCGTCGAGGGGCCCGAGTGCCGTACTGGCACCCGGGCCCCGAGCTTTTAACACCATCTACCGGCTGACTGCGCCGGCCTTCTTGTTCCGCTGGTCCGCCTGGGAGGGCGGGGTTGCGGGGATCGCGGATGCGTGACCGGGGACCACCTTCCAATCCGGGGCCTGCGGTACCCGAGCGGTGCTCTTCCTCGCCCGGGCGATCCTGATGGCGTCTGCTCCTTACCTCATTCGGTTACTCGGTTGTACTGCTGGATATCGCGGGTACTGCATGCGGCCCCTGGGGCCGCTCGGCCCGGCAGCCAGTGAAGGGACCCACCATTTCCGGCCCTGCCACTCCACTGCCGTTCCGCATCCTGCCTGACCTGCCGGCACGGCAGGTCATCTCTGCCGAGCCCTCTTCGACTTCTTGGGTACGAGAAAACACTAACCCCCACACGCACCCATGTCTACTCCCGCTGTCACAGATTTTCTCAACATCCAGTGAGTGGACTTCTGCCTCATACACACCCGGAAGAGTGCCATCCGGGGTTGAGGACCAGCCCAGCGGGCACAAGCTGAGCCCGGCGGCACAACCGACCCAAGTGGGGTGTGAGCGCATGAACGACATGACGACAACCAGCACGACAGCCCTCAGGCCCCCTGTCGTCCTTGAAGACGACAGCCCCGCCGGCATCCCTCGCACCCGCCGCGTCGCCCGCGCTTTCGCCGACAGCCTCGACCCGGCCCTGACCCCCCAGACCGCGGAAACCCTGACCCTGGTGGTCTCCGAACTCGCCACCAACGCCCTGCGCCACGGCGGCGGCCACTACATCCTCGAACTCAGCGCCACCGCCGACGCGGTGAACGTCGCCGTCAGCGATCTCAACCCGGCGCCCCCGCGCGAACGTACCCCCGACCTCAACGACGGCACCGGCGGCTTCGGATGGCACATGATCTGCCACCTCACCGACAACGTCACCACCACCCCCGGCCCCGGACAGGGGAAGACCATCCACGCCCGCCTCACACGATGACCCCGCCCACGACGGCCTTGCACCGGTTGGCTGTCCACCTCGGCGCGCCCCGACGCATGACCAACCTGCGGAGGGCCAGGCGTCCCGTCTCGTTTGATCTTGCTGGTGACCGAGGCTGTGACCAGGGATGAGGCGAAGGCAGGTGAGACGGATCTTCGGCGGAGTCTCAGTTGATGTTGTCTCCCAGCAGCACTTCCATAGAGCTGTCTCACTTGATGTTGTCGGTCAGTCGTCTTCGACTGCTGTGCGTCGGCGGAAAGACCGAGCTGCCAGCGGCGCCGGTGGTGCCTTTCGGCGCCCACGCTGAATCTTCTGCTATTCACTCCCCACCGGGGGTCCGTCACCTCGGGCATAGAAGGATTCGACCCCGTGCCATGGGGACGGGCCGCCCAGTGTCCGGGCAAGGTGTTCCTGCGACGTATCGAGCGAGCGGCGAGCCGCGTTGGCGAACTTCAAGTGCGCCTCGTGCAACCCGCTGTGGATCGGCCGGAGCTCTTCGAGGTCTGTCGGCTGACGGCCGTGGAAGAGAATGGTGAACTCCTCGATGATGTCGCAGGGTTGCTCGGCCGCCGTGACGGCTTCCCGGCTTGCCACCAGGCACATCGATTGCAGCGCGGCGTTGAACGGTTCCCAGACGACGGCAGGCCGGCGCTTGTCGAGGAACGCGTGGCGGAGCTCCATCTCCACGGTGCCGAATGCCTGCAGGAACTTTTCGTAGGCGACCGTCCTCGACTCCCGAAGCCACTGCCGGTTCTGGCTACGACGGCCGACGATGCCGCCTGCGATGACACCCACGATGGTGGCGGCAACGCCACCTGCGGTCGATATCAAGAGCCCCCATGGGACAGCCACGTCACGTCTCCCTCACGGCTGTGTGTCACCTTCGCCAGCGATCCTGGACTGGACATACCGGGCTAAGGCGATCGCCTGCTCCACGCTTCCTGGACGTGGCTGATCACGAGAACCCCATCAGACCGGTCCAGTTACACCCCGTCAACGGCCCACCACGGGCGAATCGGACAACGTCGGATGAGACGGAGGCAAGGTCGCATGAGACGGGACACCAGGCCAACTCTCGCGCTCAGCCGAGCCACCTGAAGCACTCACGGGCCAGGTCGAGCGCTCGGTCGCACTTGGCCGGCCCCGGGCTCCGGTCGGGAAAGTCCCCGATCGCGTCACAGGCAGGCGTCACACGGTGACGCCTGCTGAACGCGAACGCCGACAGCTAAGTCCAGCGGCTGATCGACCTGTCCAACGCCCTCCTCGCGACGGAGACGACCTTCGGGCCCCTTCCCGCCGAGTCTGCCAAACAAGCTTTACTACACCCGCGACCGGGACTCGATTCCCATGATTCGCAACGCGTTCCGTACTGCCGCATTCCTGTAGCGGCAGCGTGCGACAGACCATATGCCGATGAGCGAGCGCGGGCGACGTCAAAACGCCCTGATATCCGTCACCCCGAAACCGTCCGGCGGGGTGCATCCGGGAGTACCCTGGAATTACCGAGGACATTTCGCATAAGAGTTTCTAAGCTCCTGTCGTTCTCGGCGATTCACAATACC